>NZ_LR134509.1:1500000-1733410 GCF_900638355.1 Helicobacter pullorum
CAAGCCTTTATTGAATTTAATTTGTTATAATAGCACATTTCTTATACAAAAAAGTTAAAAGGAATTATAAATGGGATTAAAAGAAGATTCTTGGATAAGAAAAATGGCATTAGAACACAAAATGATTGAGCCTTTTTGTGAAAATCAAATAGGCAAAGGTGTCGTAAGCTATGGATTATCTAGCTATGG
The DNA here is from genome assembly GCF_900638355.1 of Helicobacter pullorum. GTDB lineage: Bacteria > Campylobacterota > Campylobacteria > Campylobacterales > Helicobacteraceae > Helicobacter_D > Helicobacter_D pullorum. Next base: position 1,500,190 of record NZ_LR134509.1, read on the forward strand.
GTATGATATAAGAGTAAGCAATGAATTCAAAATTTTTACCAACATTAATGCAATGGTAGTGGATCCAAAAAACTTTGATTCTGCTAATGTTGTGGATTTTGTCGGTGATGTGTGTATCGTCCCGCCTAATTCCTTTGCACTAGCAAGAACAATAGAATATTTTAAGATTCCACGCAATACTTTAGCAATCTGCCTTGGCAAAAGCACTTACGCACGATGTGGAATCATCGTCAATGTTACGCCATTTGAACCAGAATTTGAAGGGCATATCACAATTGAAATTAGCAATACTACGCCACTTCCAGCAAAAATCTATGCTAATGAAGGAATCGCACAAGTATTGTTTTTGGAAGGTGATGCACCTTGTGAAGTGAGCTACAAAGACAAAAAAGGCAAATATCAATCCCAAGAAGGAATCACACTTCCTAAGATTCTCAAATAACTTTTGCCCTATTCTTCTTAGGGCTTAGATTCTTGCAAACAAATGCCTTTGGCGTATTGCTTTGTTTTGATTAATTTTCCGCTTTTATCATATTCTTTTGCTATGCCCTCTTCTTTTCCATCTTGCACAGGTGTAACACACCAAATCTGCCCATTTTCATAATACACTTTCTCTTCCCCATACATTACCCCATTTTCAAAATACGCTTCATACTTTAGCTGTCCATTAGGATAGTATTCTCTTACTTCGCCACATTCTTCATCTTCTTTGTAAGAAGTTTCAGCTTTTAGTATTCCACTTTCATAAAACCACTTATCCACGCCCTGCTTTTTATCCTCTACATAAGGGGTTTGGGATTCAAGATTGCCATTTTCATAAAACCACTTTACAATTCCACACTTTTTGCCTTCTTTGTATGGAATCTCTGCTTTAATCGCTCCGCTTGGATAATACCACTTCTCTACTCCATATTTGCTATTGTCCAAATAAACACTTTCTAACTCTAAATTCCCCTGTGTATCATACTGCTTCATTACGCCACTTACTTTATCTTCAATGAGACTCATTTCTAGCATTAATTTGCCATCTTCATAATATTGCTTTGTAATACCATTTCTTTTTCCATTTTTGTAAAGGACTTCTGCTTTTAGCACACCATTTGGATAGTAAGTTTTTTCTATTTCCTCACTCATTGCCTACCCATTTATAGATAATTTTGTGTGTAATTTTCTCTAAGATATTTCGCAAAAATTTCCAGTGCATTACCGCCCCACCAAGCAATCCAATCACACTTCCAATAGCAATATCCAAAACCCTTGCTTGAATAAGTATATCTGGATTGTAATTCATAAAACTTCCCACCTCTGCCAAATAAGTCGTATAGGGCGTTACAAATATCATTGCCAAAGCATAATTTCGCACAACAACTAATTCGGCAAAAAACATCAAAATCATCATCAAAATTGCAAACTCAATAGGGCTAAAATGAAAGTGCAAAAGAAAATAAGCAAAGCTAACTCCAACAATTGTGCCAAGAATCCTTTGTGTTTGTTTAATCCAAATTTGCTTAAAAGTAATTGCTGTTAGGACAGCTGCACAACTCACCCCAACCCAATATCCCCTCTCTAACTCCAAAAATCCTTGCAAATAGGTAGCAAAAGCAACAAAACTCGCAATAATAATAGGATCAATCACAATCACTCCAAAACCAAACTCACCAGCCTTTGGAATCGGCTTTGGGGTATGCTTAAAAATATAAATCACACTCAAAGAATAAAGAAGCACCATTGCATTTGCGACAATTGTCCCAACTGCTACAAGCCCTATTACCATAAAATAATCTTCGATTTTAAAGGGTATATAAGTCCCAATAAGTGCTGCAAAAGTAAAAAAGAAAAATCCCGGAGCACCTATATTAAAATACCTTACAACTTGTGCGCTTACCATTGTTACAATAAATGCAATCAAAGGAATGAGGCTTGGAAAAAGCTGCCCTACTAAGCCCAAACTAAACGCAAGTATCATCCCAAAAGCACAAGACATACTTAAAACCATTTTGTGATAAATCGGCGTATCTGGCACATACAAAAAGATATTTGCCCCAATAATCGCCACAAGCCCTAAATCAGGACGCTTAAAATAAGCCGCAACAAACAAAATAATTGCGACCCCAACCCCTGCAAAAAATGGCATTTGCCACAATCTATCGCTTTTGTTCCAAGTAAAAATTAATCCTATTTCGCCTTTGAGCCTTTCAAGATTCATCTACAATCCTCATTGATACCATTAGTTTTAAAGTTTAAAATGAGGGCATTTTACCACATACTAGTTAAATTTGCTATAATCACAAAAATATTCAATACCAAAGGAATTTTAGCAAATGAAAATCATTGCAAGCAACTTCAAAACCAACCATACAAGAAAATCCACCAAAGAATTTTGCAAAACTTTGCAAGACTTCTTAATGCACCAAAAAATCCCTCATAAAATTACAATTTTCCCTCCTGCAACTGCACTTTTGGATAATGATTTTAACGACTTTAAAATCGGCTCTCAAAATGCTTATCCTGCTGATAATGGCTCTTTTACTGGAGAAATTGGACTAGACCAACTCCGAGAATTTGCAATTAATTCACTCATCATTGGGCATAGTGAAAGGCGAGAGATTTTAGGGGAATCCCAAAAAATGTGTGCCAAAAAATTTGATTTTTTTAAGGCACAAAACTTTGAAATTTTTTATTGCATTGGTGAATCTTTGGAAATCAAAAACAAAGGTTTGCAAGCCACTTTGGATTTTTTGGATTCTCAACTTGATGGTATTGATTTAAACTACCCAAAACTTATTATTGCTTATGAGCCTATTTGGGCAATTGGAACTGGAGTAAGTGCAAGTTTGCAAGAAATTGAGACAATCCACACGCATTTAAAGCAAAAATTGGATAAAATTCCACTTTTGTATGGTGGCAGTGTCAAAGCAAATAACACCAAAGATATTTTAAATATTCAAGGGGTTGATGGCGTGCTTATAGGCAGTGCGAGCTGGGAAATTTCTAGCTTTTTAGAAATTTTAAAAAATTCACTTTAGGAGTAAAATTATGATTATGCAAGGCAAAAAAGGATTAATTGTCGGGGTAGCAAATAATAAATCTATCGCTTATGGAATCACAAAGGCTTGTAAAGAACAAGGTGCAACTATCGCCCTTACCTATATGAATGAATCTATCCAAAAACGCGTTTTACCTATCGCACAAGAAATACAAAGCCCTTATGTTTATGAACTTGATGTCAGCAAAAAAGAGCATTTTGCGGCTTTAAGAGAGCAAATCAAAAAAGATTTTGGAACACTTGATTTTTTGGTGCATAGTGTCGCTTTTGCACCCAAAGAAGCATTAGATGGCAGTTTTTTGGAAACTAGCAAAGAAGCTTTTAATATTGCTATGGAAATCTCTGTGTATTCACTCATTGAACTATGCCGAGAACTAGAGCCTATTTTAGCACCTAATGCTTCAATCCTCACGCTTAGTTATCTAGGCAGTGTAAAGCATGTCGCACATTATAATGTTATGGGAGTGGCAAAAGCAGCCTTAGAATCAAGTGTCCGCTATCTTGCCCACGATTTGGGAGTAAAAGGGATTAGGGTTAATGCTATCTCTGCTGGACCTATAAGAACACTTGCAGCAAGCGGAATTGGGGATTTCAAATTTATTCTTAATTGGAATGAAGCAAACTCTCCATTACGCAAAAATGTAAGTATTGAAGAAGTAGGAAATTCTGCTATGTATTTGCTCTCACCTCTTGGGAGTGCCGTTACAGGAGAAATTCACTATGTAGATTGTGGATATAATATTATGGGAATGGCAGCTGTTGAAGAAATAGATGGCAAAGCGTCACTTGTATGGGATAGAGTGAAGTAAAACTAAGCTTTTGGTTTAAGGAAAATTATGGAAGCACAATTAATGAATCTAGCAATTGAAACCTACAAAATCACGCTGGTTTTGTCGCTTCCTATGCTTCTTGTTGGGCTAGTGATAGGATTGCTCATCAGCATTTTTCAAGCCACTACACAAATCAATGAAATGACTTTGACTTTCGTCCCAAAGATTCTTGCTGTAATTGTTGTGATTATTTTTACTATGCCATGGATGTTAAATATGCTCATCGACTTTACTGCGCGTATTTTTAATATGATGCCTACTTTTATTTTTTGATGATTCAAAAAGTTATTGATTTTGCAGTTTATAGCAGTATCAAAATTGGTGCTGCACTTCAAGTTTCAATCATACAAACTCCACAAGACTATTATGAATCCCTGCAACACACAATATCTCCAAACATCGTTGGTGCGGCAAATAATCTATTAGTCTCGCCTAATGCAAAAAATCTTATTATGCTTGATAAAAAGTTTTCTTATATCAAAGATTGTGGAGATTACCTAGAAGTCGGGGCTTTAACACCTAGTGGCAAACTTTTTTCTTATGCAAAAAAACATAATTTAGCAGGTTTTGAGATTCTAAGTGGATTGCCCGGCAGTATTGGCGGTATTATCAAAATGAATGCTGGATTAAAAGAATACGAAATCAAATCCACACTCTTAGGCATTTTAAGTGTCCAAAAATCGCCAACTTTAGATTTCATCAAAGCAGATTCTTTGCAATTATCTTATCGTTCAAGCGCTATCAATCAACTTATCTTCGCAGGTATTTTTAAAAAAGAGCAAGGTTTTAATCCAAATCTTGTAAAACTTTTTAAAGAAATGCGAGAAAATCAACCTAAAGATCCGAGTTTTGGAAGCTGTTTCAAAAATCCTCCCAATGATTTTGCTGGGAGACTCATTGAATCTGTTGGATTAAAAGGCGTTCCTTTTGGTGCCAACAAAACGCTAATGTTTAGCCCAAAACATGCAAATTTTCTAATCAATTTAGGCAAAAGTTCTTTTGATGAGGCATTAGAATTGATACTTCTTGCAAAAGATTATGTTTCCAAAAAACATAATATTACCTTACAAAATGAGGTGCAAATTTTGCAATAAAATCAATTCACCAAGAAAGTAAAACTTAAAGTTTTAAAAAATCTAAGAATAAATATATTTTTGAGAGTGTTATAGTGGCTCCGGATGTAGGATTCGAACCTACGACCAAGCGGTTAACAGCCGCCTACTCTACCGCTGAGCTAATCCGGAATATAAAAAAGAATTGAAATTATATAAAAAATGCTTTTTTGTGTCAATAGATTTTAGGAATTTTCAATAAAATTTTCTTAGAATTTTGATTTTAGCTCCAAAAAATATTACAATTAGCACTTTGATTTTATATCCTAAAAAGAGGTTTATATGGGACGAGCATTTGAATACCGCAGAGCAAGCAAAGAAAAGCGTTGGGATAAAATGTCTAAACTTTTTCCAAAACTAGGAAAGGCAATTAGTATCGCTGTCAAAGAGGGTGGAAGCGGAGATCCTGATATGAATTCCAAACTCCGCACTGCTATTATGGCAGCAAAAGCACAAAATATGCCAAAAGACAATATCGAAGCAGCAATCAAAAGGGCTTTGGGCAAAGATGGAATCCAAATCACAGAAGTTAATTATGAGATAAAAGCACCTCATGGGGCATTATTTTTTGTCGAATGTGCAACAGATAACACAACTCGCACGGTAGCAAATCTCAAAAGTTATGTCAATAAATTTGGCGGGCAAATGCTCACTAATAATTCTTTAGAGTTTATGTTTTCTCGCAAAGCACATTTTGAAGTAGCAAAAGAGGGTTTGGGGAATTTAGAAGAGCTTGAGCTTGAACTCATCGACTATGGTTTAGAATCAATGGAAATAGAAGATGAAATTGTGCATATTTATGGAGATTATACAAGCTTTGGAAGTCTTGCAAATGCACTAGAAAAAATAAATGCTGATGTCAAAAAAGCCGCTTTAGAAAGAATCGCAAATAATCCTGTCGAATTTAGCGAAGAACAACTTGTAGATATTGAAAAATTATTAGATAGGATTGAAGATGATGATGATGTCCAAGCAGTTTTTACCAATATCGCTTAAAGGCAAAAGTGATAAAATCACGATAAAAATCACACTTTCTAGGCTTTTAAGTAAAATTATTTCAAAATGCTTGATGTAAATTTAATTTTAAGGATTGCAAAATGATGAATCAATTAACCAAAGATAATTTTCACAATGAAACCAAAGAAGGTGTTTGCCTTGTAGCAGTGGGTGCGCCTTGGTGTCCTGATTGCAAAAAGATTGAACCTATTATGGGAATGCTTATGCAAGAATATGCACAAAAGGTGAAATTTGGTATCGTTATGGCAGATGAACAAGAAGAACTCAAAGAGCAGCTCAATGTCCGCAGAATCCCTACTTTGATTTTTTACAAAAATGGCACAGAAGTTGGGGAAAGACTTGTAGAGCCAAACTCTAAAGCCATGATTGAAGATGCTATCAAAAAAGCTATTGAAGCTTAATCTACTCTTTCAAATTAGGCATTATGCCAAATGCCATAATGCCTAATCCCCATTTTACCCTCTTACATAATCTTAACATAAGCACTTTTTGGCTAAAATAAATCTAAAAGCCATATATTAAGGAAACCTATGCAAAATCAACACAAAAGAGATGGATTTGTCAAAATTCTAGGGTTAGTTATACTGATTATTTTTATAGGTGGCGGAATATTTATGCTATCTTCTGATAAATTTGAAAAAGAATCTCCAAAAATTAGCATAAAAGAGGAAGCAGTTTGGAATCTCAAAGATTATTTCCCCATACAAATTACAGATAATTCTGGGATTTATAACTACACAATTAGCTTATTGCTCAATCAAGAAAAAATCCCTCTCCAAACTCAAATTTTATCTTCCAAAGATTCACAATGCCTAAATGATGGTGCAGAATTGACCCCATCTCAAGAAATCCAAGAATCCCCAAAAAGCCTATGTATAGGAATCCAAAAGCCCAAAAATATCAAAAATTCTACAAAAGAAATTACACTAGAGATTCAAGCAACAGATACAAGCAAATGGAATTTCTTTGCAGGAAATACAACCACTCAAACTATTCGCATTCCCATTGATACCAAAAAACCTCAACTCGCCATTCTTTCACATTCTTATAAAATCACACAAGGCGGGAGCGCTCTTGTAGTTTTTCGTGCAATAGATGACAATCTCAAACAAATTAGAATCTCTAATGGAAAATCCGACTTTTTCCCCCAACCTTTTTACAAAGAAGGCTTTTATATTTCCCTCATTGCATGGGATAAAAACAATTCCGATTTTAATGCAAAAATCTATGTAAGCGACAAAGCAGGCAATGTTAGCATTACGCCTATCAACTTCTATCTCCAAAAAAAGCAATATCGTAGCTCTACTATACCGCTTACAGATTCTTTTATTGATGGCAAAATTTCTACCCTTGTCCAAGAAATCGGCGAAAAAGATTTAGAAGATTTCCCTGATAAGCTCTCGATTTTTAAATACATTAATGAAGATGTGCGAAAAAGCAATGCCGCTAAAGTCTATGAAACCGCCTCTAATTATGATAGGGAAACTTTGGTAGAAAATTTTTCTATCCAACCTTTCTCGCCTCTCAAAAATGGTGCTGTTATGGCAAGTTTTGGCGATCATAGGACTTTTAACTATCAAGGGCAAAATGTGAGTGAATCTAATCATATGGGACTTGATCTAGCAAGCACCAAACAAGCACCCATTCTCTTAAGCAACCCCGGAGTAGTTACACTTAGTGAATTTGTAGGCATTAATGGAAACACTCTAATTATTTATCATGGACTTGGATTATCTACACTCTATGCACATTTAACAAGCCAAAATGTCAATGTTGGAGATACTCTAAATGCAGGGGAAGTGATTGCCAAAACAGGAAATACAGGATTAGCTCTAGGCGACCATTTGCATTTTAGTGTGTTAGTGCAAGGACACGAAGTTTGGACAGCAGAATGGCTTGATTCTCACTGGATAAAAGCCAACATAACAGATATTATCAACGAAGCAAAACTAATCATCAATCAATTATAAGGGGCATTATGGTTCAAGCACGACAAAGGAATGTTAGAGCATTTATCTTTATGCAAGGGGAAGAAGAAGAAACCATTGCCTATATTCAAAAAAATTTTATTTTGCTCAAAGATTTTTTATTGATTTTTACTTATCCACTCAATGACAATCTCCTAAAATTTCTACAAACACAAAACCTTAATTTTGTAGAATACAAAAATACCTCCAAACTCGCCCAACAAGAATCCTCCCAAACACAACCTATTCAAAACACACAAGAATCCACACAAGAAAAAACACCAGAAATAAAAACTCTAACCCTCCACAAAACAATTCGCAGCGGTGAAGAAATCATAACAAAAGGCGATATTACAATTTTTGGTCGTGTCAATAGCGGAGCGAGCATTCAAGCTCAAGGCAATGTTCAGATTTTTGGCGAAATTAATGGAAATGTTTTTTGCAATGGTTCTTATATGATACTTGGTCCTACAAAAGAGGGCAATATACTTTTTGATGGTGAAATTATTGACAAAGAAAAACTCTCTTCTCAAGGTTATAAAAAAATTTACAAAAAAAATGATACAATTGTAATAGAGGAATTACTATGAATGAACAAACACTTTCCAAACCCATTGAGCTAGTAGGTATTGGCTTACACAAAGGTGTGCCTGTAAAAATGCGTTTAGAACCATTAGAAGAAGGGAGTGGGATTCATTTTTATCGGAGTGATGTGGGAGTAAATATTCCTTTGAAACCAGAAAATGTTGTGGATACAACAATGGCAACGGTCATTGCAAAAGATGGTTTTAAAGTTTCTACAATCGAACATTTACTCTCTGCAATCCATGCTTATGGGATTGATAATCTAAGAATCGTTTTAGACAATGAGGAAGTCCCTATTATGGATGGAAGTAGCATAGGATATTGTATGCTCATAGAAGAAGCCGGCATCCAACAACAACAAGCCCCCAAAAAAGTGCTTAAAATCAAATCCCCCATTGAAATAAAAGAAGGGGATAAATTTGTGCGTTTAGAGCCGAGTGAGCAATGTATTTTTGACTTTTCTATTCATTTTCCTCACCCAGCTATTGGGACACAAAAATACAAATTCACTTTTTCTACTCGCAACTATAAAGAAGAAATTGCAAGAGCAAGGACTTTTGGCTTTTTAAGCGAAGTGCAATATCTACGCTCACAAGGACTTGCATTAGGGGGTTCTTTGGATAATGCAATTGTTTTAGATGATACAACTATTCTCAATAAAGAGGGATTGCGTTATAAAGAAGAATTTGTCCGCCATAAAATTTTAGATGCAATTGGAGATATGTCCTTACTTGGTATTCCTTTGCTTGGTGCGTATGTTTCTTATGCAGGAAGCCATAAACTCAACCATCTTTTAACCAAAAAGATTTTTGAAGAGAGTCAAGCTTATGAGATTGTTCAATCTAGTCAGCCACAAAAAATCTATGACTACTCATTGGTTTATCAAAATATCTAAGATTTCAAATGTTGCAAATCTTCATTATCCCAACAAGTCAGCCTATTCTTATTGGTTTGTATAAGGATTATCATTTGCTAGAAGAATATACCCTTCAAGCACAACTCTCCGAATCTCTCATTCCCTTTTTTTCTAAGCTCAAACAGCAAAAAAAAGATTTTGAAAGCCTCTATTTCGTGCGTGGTCCGGGTAGTTTTATGGCACTCAAACTCATTTATCTATTTGCAAAAACAATGCAAATTACACAAAATATCAATCTCTTTGGGGCTATTGGATTTCACTTCAATGAAAATTCCCCTATCAAAGCTTATGGGAATTGCTATTTCATCAAAGAAGAAAACCAAGTTATCTTAAAAAACTTTTCCACTCCCCCAAAAACAAAACCCTATGCTCTCCCCAAACAACTCAATCCAAACTTTTTTTCACAAGAGATAGAGCCTCTTTATCTCCTGCCCCCTGTGTAAAATGACAATTCAAAAAAAAGCCACTATTATCTCAAGCCTTGTCGCTTCTGTCTTGATTTGTGTAAAATTTATCGTTGGAATCTTGAGTGGTTCTATTGCAGTCCTTGCTTCTGCTATTGATTCATTGCTTGATTTATGTGCCTCACTTTTCAATCTTTATGCTATTTCAAAATCTGAAAAACCCGCCGATTTGCATTTTAATTATGGTAGAGGAAAAATCGAATCTTTGGCAGCTGTAATTGAAGGGAGCGTTATTTGCATCTCTGGAATCTTCATCTTTTATCAATCCTGCAAAAAGCTCATCTATGGACATCAACTTGAATTGCTCGCATATTCTTTAGGTGTGATGATTTTCTCGACCTTTGTAACCTTTTTTCTTGTCCTTTATTTAAGCTATGTTGCCAAAAAAAGCAATAATCTTGTTATCAAAGCAGATGCCCTGCATTACAAAACGGATATTTTGAGTAATTTAGCGGTTCTTTTTGCATTGATTTTGGTGCATTTCACAGGCATTAGCGAATTTGATGCACTCTTTGGAATAGGGATTGGAATCTATATTGTTTATTCTGCTTTTTTCTTGCTTAAAAGTGGAGTTTTAATCTTGCTTGATGAAGCACTTGATGATGATATTTTGGATTCTATTAAAACCATACTTGATTCAAACAAAGACATTCAAAGTTATCATGATTTAAAAACAAGACAAAGTGGAGAGACTTATTTTGTGGAAGTCCATTTGGTATTTAACCCCGATATTTCTTTGCTTAAAGCACACGATATTGCAGATACTATCGAAAATTCTATTAAAGCTCTTCGGGGCAACTGGATTATTATCACTCACTTAGACCCTCACGATGATGGAGAAAATAATGCAATATCTACTTGATTTTTTACAAACCAATCCGATTAATAAAACCAAAATTTACCCCTTCTTGCGTTGCACAAAAGAAGAAGCATTGATTTTGAGATATTTCTGCCAAGAAATCTTAAAAGGCAATGATGAAATTATTTGCCTTGATATTATTAACTCTCTTTTTGCCCCAAATAATGATGAAGAAATCTTGAAATTCCTTCCTTTGTTTAAAAATTTATTAGATTTAGGTTGGCTGACACAAAACATTTTTCTAAAAAACTTAAGCAATGAGATTCTCTTTTTGGAATTACTCAATTCTGCATTTTCTTTAAGCAGCAGTTTTTTAAAACTCATTCAAGAAGGCGGAATCTATCCAAAACTCCCAAAAATCATTCCCTACTCTGACCATTTGGATTATCTAAAAGACCAATTTTTAGTCATTGACCTCCTCTCAAGCCTCGTCCCTTACAAAAAAGACACTCTCTCTTCACCCCTTTTGGAAAAAGGCAAACAAAAAATAAAATCCCTCCAAGAGCGTATCAAACAAAAGCTTGAACTAACCAAAGATAAACCCGCCCTTGAGATTCTTTTCAAAGAATACAACCTTAATTTACAAGAAAAAATCATCTTTCTAGCATTACTAAAAGAAGAATATTCAGGCAAAGAATCCCAAGCAAGAGAGCTTAATGCCCTTATCAATCTAGTTAGCATGAATGATTATGAAAGAATCAAAAATCGCGCATTGCTTGATGATAGAAGCAAACTCGTGCAAAAAGGCTTAGTTAATTACGATGAGATTCTAGGCAATTTTAGTGGAATCAACCGCACTTTTTTTATTCCCGATGAGATTCTAAAAAAAATCACCCACCCCAACAACGAAGAAAAAAGGCAAAAAATTAGCCTCCAATCCCTCATTGATGAACAAGATATTTTTGAATTTCTTCAACCCAAAATTCCCCTTAGCGAAGTTGTGCTAAATCCAAACACAAGAGAAACTCTAGAGACACTTTTAAAACAAATGGATTCTAAGGTTTTACAAAACCTCAAAAAATGGGGCATAAAAGACAAAAAACGCGGAATTGATGCAAAAATCATTTTTTATGGCACCGCAGGGACAGGAAAAACACTGACTGCTTTAGCACTTGCAAAATCACTCAAAAAAAGCATTTTAAGCTTTGATTGCTCAAAAATCCTCTCAATGTATGTTGGAGAAAGCGAAAAAAATGTGCGAAAAATCTTTGATACTTACAAAGAATTATGCAAAGAAAGCAAAGAAAGCCCTATTTTATTATTAGATGAAGCAGACCAATTTTTAAGTATGCGTAGCACAAGTGCCAGTGGAGCTGATAAAATGCACAACCAAATGCAAAATATTTTCCTAGAACAAATTGAAAAATTTGATGGAATCTTAATTGCCACAACCAACCTATTAGAGACTATCGACACTGCTTTTTCAAGACGCTTTAATTATAAGATTGAATTTAAAAAACCAAACTTAGAAGAGAGGCTTTTATTGTGGGAAAAACTCTTGCCCAAAAACGCTCCCTATGAAAAAAATTTCAATCTTAAATCCCTAGCAGATTTTCCATTGACTGGCGGACAAATTTCACTCATCATCAAAAATTCCGCTTTTCTTGTTGCTGCGCAAAAATCTCCGCTTTTTACTATTCAAATATTCATTGATGAGATTAAGCGTGAATTAAATTCAAATTTTGATGGACAAAGAGAAATGGGATTTCACATTTAACTTCATAATTTGCAAGTTTTTTGTTAAGATACATTTTAAATTATACACAAGGTAACTACAATGCGTTTTTCAAAAATAGGCTTTATTTTGGCAGCAGCAGGAAGTGCTATCGGACTTGGCGGGATTTGGAAATTCCCCTATATGGTGGGAGAAAGTGGGGGCGGGGCTTTTGTCCTTGTATTTATCATTGCTTTTTTGATATTTGGATTGAGCGTTTTTATTGTAGAAATGATCTTAGGTAGGGCAAGTGAGCGTGATAGCTTTAGCACCTTTTATACCCTTGCTCCCAAAGACAAAAAATATCTCCAATATGGTGGTATAATGGTTTTTTCAGGCATAATGATTTTTTCATTTTATGTAATTGTGCTTGGGTGGCTTACACATTATATGTTTTTAAGTATCACAGGAATGCCAAAAACGCTTGAAGCTACAAAATCTCTATGGGAGCATTTTATAGGGGAACAAATAGGCTATCAATTATTGTGGCATTTTATCATCGTGGCACTTTGTGCTTATGTGCTCAACCAAGGCATCAAAAAAGGGATTGAACGACTTAACCTCATCTTAATGCCCTTGCTTTTGATTATTTTTGTTGGGCTTTTAGTTTATTCTATGTGCCAAGATTCTTTTATGGAATCTTTTAAATTTTTATTTGCGCCTGATTTTAGCAAACTCACTCCACAAGTTATTGTTGATGCGATAGGACAGGCTTTCTTTGCGCTTTCTTTGGGTGTAGGTGTAATCCTCACTTATGCAAATTCATTGCCCAAAAAGGGCAATTTCATACGCTCTGCTGTGATTGTAGCGTTATTAAATTTCTTCTTTTGCCTTATGGCTGGACTTGTGATTTTTACCTTTATTTTTGGTTATGGTGCAGAGCCAGATAGTGGAACGGGGCTAGTTTTCATCTCTTTGCCTTTGATTTTTGCAAATATGGGCATAAGTGGGCAAATCATTGCTTTTTTGTTTTTTGTTGCACTCATTTTTGCAGGAATCACTTCTGCAATTTCTATGCTAGAACCACTCAACGCTTGGTTAATTGACAAATTTTCTTTTTCACGCACCAAAGCAAACCTTACAAGTATCGGCATCTCTTATGTGCTTGGTATTTTATTGCTTTTAAGTAATAGTGTATTGTTTGGAGAACATTTAAGCCTTTTGGGTAAAAATCTCTTTGGCTGGTTTGACTATATTAGTGCATCTTATATGCTTCCTTTAGCAGGTGTTTTTATGTGTTTGTTTGTAGGTTGGATACTCCCAAAAAGCAAAGTCTATGCAATGTGTGAAGGACATCTAACAGGCAAAATCTTTCATCTTTGGTATTTTATCATTAAGTATATCGCTCCACTAGGGATTTTAGCGGCAATGATTACACTTGCCATAGGGGGATTCTAAACCCAAACTATTCCCCCTCAAAGATTCCATTTTGGATACTTCGCTGCAATTCTTGTGCTTTTTTTAACAATTCTCTTTGATCCTCACTAGCTTCTTTGGCGTTTTTATCTTGAATAGATTCTGCACTCAAAGAAGCTTTGGAGGAATTATTTTGAAGATTATCTATTACCCCCATTTTCACAAAAGTATCTTCATAATTCTTGCCACCTTTTTTAACTCTTATATAAACTTGCCCGCTTGCTTGATCATACAAATAAGTATCATCCATATCATTAAACATTACCCAAGGTTGTGCATATAAACTACCAGCCATTAAAAGAATGCAAAATATCCTCATTACTTACCTCTTTTGATAATTTTGCAATATTTTAACACAAATAGATTGGATTGATTCTATAAAATCTTCATTTCAAATTCTATATTTGCTTCTTGCAAGGCTTCTTGAAGTATTTGTAAATTCTGCACTTCAAAATATATCGCAATCCCACAATCACTTGAAAACTCTCTAGGTGTAGGAGTAAGCTTGAAAGTAAGATTGAGACTTTTGCAGACTATTTCTGCTTCAAATGCACTTGCGGTAGTAAAAAACAAAAGATAGCCCTTTTGCATTAAATCCCCCTTTTTTTGCTTAATTTCTTGCAATTGTTGCTAGAGCGGCAATACAAGATTCTATCTCTTCTTGTGTGGTAAATATCCCCGCACTCAAGCGTATGCTCCCTCCACTCTCAAAACTTCCTAAAATCTTATGTGTCGCAGGATTGCAATGCAACCCTACACGCGCACAGATTCCAAACTCCCTATCAAGCCTAAGTCCCACTTCAGACACACTTTTGCCCTCTATTGCAAGCGAAAGTGTAGCATTAGCAGGATTTTTAACCTCATAGATTCTTAGATTTTTTATACTTTGTAGCCCTTGTGTGAGTTGCTCCCTTAATTGCATCTCATAGCGGTGAATCTCCCCTATGCCTTTAGATTCTATCCACTTTAGCCCTGCACACAGCCCAGCAATTCCATGCATATTTGGCGTGCCACTTTCAAATCTATCGGGCAAAAACATTGGCTGAATCTCTTCCTCGCTCAAACTCCCTGTTCCACCAAATATAAGTGGCGAAAGGCTTTTTGTATCAACCCTATCACTCATCACCAATGCCCCCACACCCATAGGGGAAAGTAGCCCTTTATGCGCACTTAATGCCAAAAAATCCACCTGTTCCATCACATTGTGCATTTCTACACAACCCACACTTTGTGCAGCATCAAGCAAAAATGCTACCCCTTCTTGTTTTGCCAATACACTTAGCTCATCAAGTGGTATCATTGCTCCACTAACATTATTGATATGCGCGCAAGCAAGAAGTTTTGCACCCTTTAGAATCTCTCTAGTAGATTCTAAATCTAGCTCACAAAACTGCGTACAAGGAATCTCCCTAATTTCTATATTTAGTCGCTCACGCAATACATTAAGAGGACGCTTCAAAGCATTATGTTCCATTGATGTCGTTACTACCACATCATTTTTTTGCAAAAACCCAAACAAAAGCGTGTTGATTGCCATTGTGGCATTAAGTGTGAAAAGCACTCTTTTGCAATCTTTTAAGCCCAATAAATCTGCCAAAAGTCGGCGTGTATGGTAGAGAATCCGCCCAGATTCGATAGAAAGCGTGTGTGCGCTCCTCCCCGGGCTTGACCCAATGCCCTCCATAAACTCACACACCGCTTCTTTCACGCCCGGAGCTTTAGGGAAAGTTGTAGCAGCATTATCCAAATAAATAAATTTTGGGAGTTCCACACTCTACCTTTACTATCACTGCTTTTGTAAATGATAAGTTATCTCGCCTTGCTCCTCTTTGAGAACCTCTACTGCATAGCCATAATGACTTGCCATACGCTTAATATTATCACTTGAAGCCCCACAGCTACATAATACTTCTATTGTATCTTCACCTTCTTCAAGTAGTGGCTTGAGATTTAGCACCGGTTCTGGGCAAGAAAGCCCTCTAACATCAAGTTGTTTCATACTATCTCCTTTCTCTTGCAAACAATGCTACAAGCAAACAAAACACTATGCCCACAAACACTGCAATCGGTGCATTTGCTCCAATTCCATTTGCCGAACTTGCAAGGCTAAAATTATGTGCAAATGCCGCACCCATCAGCAAACCAAATACAAACACGCCCGCATCACTATCACCCTCTCCACTTAGCACAAGTTGCCTACCTGGACAACCACCTGCCAAACTAAAAGCAAATCCAGAAAGCAACATACCCAAAAAATTCCAAACCCAATCATTATGAGCTATGGGCTGTCCGCTAAATCCGGGGTTGAAAAAACCTAATGCAAGATTTGTGAAAAATGCCGCAACCACAAGGGCTATGACACCTTGCAAAATATGCGTATCTTTGAGCAATATTGTATCACGCACTGCTGCTATCATACAAAAACGACTTTTTTGGAATATCGCACCCAAAAATAAACCAGCAACAAGTGAAATAATAAGTGGTGCGTGTTGTGAGCCCGGACCTTTTTCCGAAAATTTCACTGGTGCTGAAGAATCTACAAGCCCCCAAAGCAACAACCCAAAAAGCCCAAGCACAAAAAGCGGGAAAACAAAGCCTACAACTTTGCTAGCAGGGTAAGAACGCTCAAGTGAAAAACCTCGTTTTAAGAAAAATATACCCATAAGGATTCCAGCGACAAGCCCAAAGATTCCAGCTATTGCAGTAAAATCCCCCGCACTAAATCTAAGCCACATTCTCCAAGGACAACCCAAAAACACTAATGCACCAATCATTGCAAAAAATCCAAGCATAAATCGCACCACCGGTGCAGACCCAGCACGAGGGCGAAACTCCCCAAATGCAAAACTTGCTACCAATGCACCAAACACAAGCCCAATAATTTCAGGACGAATATATTGCACGATAGGGGCTTGATGCAAATTTATCGCACCTGCTATATCACGCGTAAAACATGCTGCACACATTCCCATATTGCCCGGATTTCCCAAAGAAACCAAAATAGGCGCTAAAATACCCAATGCTACACCTGCCAAAATAGGCCAAATAGCTAATCGCATAAAAACTCCTAAAAATAATCAATGACAGCTTTAGTAAGAATCTAAGAAGTGCTGTGTGCTTAATCCTTAAGCCAAATAAAATAAAATCGTAATGCAAAATGCCTTAAAAAGGTATAAAATACAACCAATGAAGAATTTAAAAAAGTATTAATGAAGTAAAAATAAAACTTTAAGCTAAGCAAAAAGCTTAGCCATTTCTTTTTTCCATAATTTCTTTAGAAATATTGCTTGGCACTTCACCATAATGGTCAAATTCCATTGTGTAAGTCCCACGCCCTTGTGTAGCAGAACGCAAATCTGTAGAATAGCCAAACATCTCTGCTAATGGGACAAACGCATTAACAATTTTCAATCCCATTCTATCATCCATTGAATTAATCTGCCCTCTTCTACGATTCAAATCCCCAATTACATCACCCATATATTCTTCAGGGACTTCTACTTCTACTTTCATCATAGGTTCTAGCAATACTGCACCTGCTTTGCGACACGCATCTTTGAAAGCCATAGAACCAGCGATTTTAAATGCCATTTCTGATGAATCCACATCATGGTAACTACCATCATACAATGTTACTTTAAAATCAACTACAGGATACCCAGCTAATACACCATTTTGCATTGCTTCTTGAATCCCTTTATCAACTGCAGGAATATACTCTTTAGGAATCACACCACCTGAGATATTATTCACAAACTCATAGCCTTTGCCCGGCTCTTGTGGCTCTAAGCGAATAAAGACATGCCCATATTGCCCTCTACCACCAGATTGTTTAGCGTATTTACATTCTTGCTCTACACTTTGGCGGATAGTTTCACGGAATGCTACTTGTGGTTGTCCCACTTCTGCTTCTACTTTAAACTCTCTTTTTAATCTATCTACAATAATCTCTAAGTGCAATTCACCCATACCAGAAATGATGGTTTGTCCAGATTCTTCATCTGTATGCACCCTAAAGCTTGGATCTTCTTCAGCAAGTTTTGCCAACGCTAAAGCCATTTTTTCTTGGTCAGCTTTTGTTTTTGGTTCTACAGCAATAGAAATAACCGGATCTGGGAATTCCATTCTCTCCAAAATCACTGGCTCTTTTTCAGAACAAAGTGTATCTCCTGTCAATGTTTCCTTCAAACCAACAAAAGCACAAATCTCCCCTGCATACACTTCTTTGATATCTTCGCGTTTGTTAGAATGCATTTTTAGCAATCGACCTACACGCTCTTTCTTGCCTTTGGTAGAATTAAGCACATAACTTCCAGATTCTAAACTTCCACGATATACACGCACGAAAGTTAATTGCCCTACAAATGGGTCTGTCATAATCTTGAAAGCCAATCCTGCAAATTCTCCATCATCTGTAGATTTTACGCTAATTTCTTTTTCTTCATCTTTTGCATCAACACCACGGATATCAGCCACTTCTGTTGGAGCAGGCAAATAATCAATAACCGCATCTAGCAATGTTTGAACCCCTTTATTTTTAAAGCTAGAGCCACAAAGCATAGGGATAATTTCCATTGCCAAACAGCCTTTTTTAATAGCCGCTTTAATTTCCTCTGTGCTTAATTCCTCACCACCAAGGTATTTTTCCATCAAAGCTTCATCTTGTTCTGCAGCAAATTCCACCATTTTTTCACGATATTCATTTGCCTTTTCTACCAAATCTGCAGGAATCTCTTCAATATCATACTTCGCACCCATAGATTCATCATTCCAAACAATCGCTTTCATTTGAATAAGATCCACTACGCCCTTAAAAGTATCTTCTGCTCCAATTGGAATCACAAGCGGAACTGGTCTTGCTTTTAATCGGTTAGCAATTTGAGATTCTACATTATAAAAGTTTGCTCCAATTCTATCCATTTTGTTTACAAAAACAATTCGTGGAACACCATATTTATTAGCTTGTCTCCATACAGTTTCACTTTGTGGTTGAACCCCACCAACAGAACAAAATACAGCAACAGCACCATCTAAAACACGCATTGATCTTTCTACTTCGATTGTAAAATCCACGTGTCCGGGAGTATCAATAAGGTTGATTTGATGATCTTTCCAAAAACAAGTTGTCGCAGCAGAAGTAATTGTGATACCTCTTTCCTTTTCTTGTTCCATCCAATCCATCGTTGCAGCACCATCATGCACTTCACCGATTTTATGACTTACACCAGTATAAAACAAGATTCTTTCAGAAGTTGTTGTTTTACCAGCATCAATATGTGCTGCAATACCAATATTTCTAATTCTATTTAATGGGGTTTTTCTAGCCATTTTGTAATCCTTTGGGAATATAATTTTCTAAAGAAATGCAGGAATTTTAGAAGGAAAAAAACCTTCTAAAGGAATTACCAACGATAATGTGCAAAAGCTTTATTAGCCTCTGCCATTTTATGCACATCTTCTTTTTTCTTAAAAGCTGCTCCTCTTTCATTTGCAGCATCAATAAGTTCATTTGCCAAACGCTCAATCATTGTTCTTTCATTTCTTTTTCTTGCAGAATCAAGCAACCAACGAATTGACAAAGATTGTTGTCTTGCAGGACGCACTTCTACAGGAACTTGGTATGTAGCCCCACCCACACGACGACTTCTTACTTCAACTAAAGGCTTAACTTTCTCTAATGCTTTTTGGAAAGTTTCAATGCCTTTTTCTTTTGTTTTTTCTTCAATTTTGTCAAATGTTGCATAGATGATTTTCTCTGCTACGCTTTTTTTGCCATCATACATCATTTTATTAATAAACTTTGTTACTACAATGTTATTATAAATTGGATCGCCCAAAACCTCTCTTTGAGGAGCTTTTCTTCTTCTCATTTTTTACCTCACTTACTTTTTAGAATCGCCTGATTTAGCTTTTTTAGCACCATACTTACTGCGTGAAACTGTTCTTTTTGCAACACCTGCAGTATCTAATGCACCACGGATAATATGGTATTTAACACCTGGTAAATCTTTTACCCTACCGCCACGAATAAGCACGATAGAGTGCTCTTGTAAGTTATGTCCTTCACCAGGAATATAACTAATTACCTCAAACCCGCTCGTTAATCTAACTTTTGCTACTTTTCTCAAAGCAGAGTTAGGTTTTTTAGGCGTTGTTGTATAAACACGAGTACAAACCCCTCTTCTTTGGGGGCAAACTACCAAAGCTGGAGACTTTGATTTCTTAATAACTTTTTTTCGTTCTTTTCTAATCAACTGGTTAATAGTTGGCACTTGTATTCCTTCTTAAAATAATTTCAATAGAGAAAATGAAGCGGATTATATTCAAATCACACTTTATCTTTGCTTAAATTAAGGTTTAAATAACCTTAATTTTCCTTAATTTTAACCTTCTTGCTCTTATAGATTCCCGTTCCAACAGGTATCATACGCCCTAATACAATATTTTCTTTCAAATCTTCTAAATTATCAATTTTGGCTGCAATACTTGCTTCTGTCAAAACTTTGGTTGTTTCTTGGAAAGAAGCTGCTGAAATCACAGAATCGCTTCCAATAGCTGCCCTTGTAATACCCAAAAGCACTGGTTCTGCAATTGCTGGGATTCCTCCCATTCTAATAATTCTAGCATTCTCCTCTCTAAAATGTCTCTTACTTACTAAGTCTCCTTCTATGAATTTCGTGTTGCCACTATCATAGATACGAACTTGCCTTAGCATTTGTGAAACAATGATTTCAATATGTTTATCTGCAATGCTTACCCCTTGTCGGCGATAAACTTGTTGTACCTCACTTACAATGTATTTATACAGCTCTTTTTCTCCACCGATTCGTAGGATATCTTGACTAGCCACTACACCATCTGTCATTGCTTCACCTGCATGGACAAATTCACCATCATGCACCAAAATTTGCTTGGACTTGTCAATGAGATATTCTGCCACTCTTCCATCATTAGCAGTAATAATGATTTTTTCTTTACCTCTAATTGGTTTGCCAAAACTCACAATTCCATCAATTTCCGCTAAAACTGCAGGATCTTTTGGTTTTCTTGCTTCAAAAAGCTCTGAAACTCTTGGGAGACCCCCTGTAATATCTTTTGATTTTACAAGTGCTTTTGGAGTCTTCGCTAGAATATCTGCCATTTCTACTTGAGCACCATCAGCAACAAAAATTGCAGTTTTAGGATCAAGTGCATAGCGTATCAACCCACCCTTAGCAGTAGATAATACCAAAGTAGGCTTATAGGCACTTGCGATATATTCATTAACCACCAATCTTGTTTGCCCTGTTAATTTGTCTGTTTGCTCAGAAACAGTCAATCCCGGAATGATATCCTCAAACTTAATAGTTCCTGCCTCTTCTGATATAATCGGATTAGAATAAGGATCCCAATCTGCAATTACAATTTGCTCATCATTTTCCGGGCTTGCAATCAAAGTGCTTTTTGTCACCCTTTGATTATCTTCTACTTCAATCACAGAATCTCTAGCAATGTAATGACGCGCTGCTTCTTGATCATACTCATCAGCAACCACTGCAAATACACCTTTTTCAGTAATTTTTTCGCCCTTTTTCAAAGCTCTATAACGCTCTAAATGATCGCCTTGCAAGTAATAATACTTCACAATCCCTTCTTCTTTGGCATAAATTTTTTGAGTAATTGGTGCGTTGTCTTCTACTTTTAATTCACTTGCATAAGAGATTCGATTAGGAATATTCCAACTATCTTTGATAATATCTACAATACTTCCCTCATCTCTCACATAATGCCCACTTGGATATGGAATATAGAATTTTCCTTCAATTTTCCCTGTTACACCTGCTAGCTCATTTGGTTTTGCCACATCACTTTTTCTTAAAGTGTATTTTGCAGTTTCTTTCTTGCCAATCACAGAGATAATCACTTCATCATGCACAATATCTACTTTCAATTCTCCCTCAAATGGAGCTTTGATTTTTGGTTCAACAAGCAAGATTGCAGCATTTCTTCTATTGGAAATAATTCGCTTGCCTTCCCTATTTTTATAGGTTTTGACATTATAATAACGAATAAATCCTTCTTTATCAGCTACAACTTGACGCTCTTCTTGACTTCTGCTTGCTGTCCCACCGATATGGAAAGTCCTCAATGTCAATTGCGTTCCGGGCTCACCGATAGATTGTGCTGCCACAACTCCAACTGCCTCACCCATCTTAGAAATTCTAGATTCTCCGAGATTTAATCCATAACATTTAGCACACACACCTTTTTCGGCTTTACAAGTTACAGGAGTGCGGATAATGACAGATTTTACACCTGCTTCTTTTACCTTTCTAGCTTTTTCCTCATCTATAAGCACACCTTCACTAATAAGAACTTCATTAGTGATTGGGTCGATAATGTTTTCTGCTATAACACGCCCAAAGATTCTTTCATCCAAAGATTCAATGAGTTCGCTACCAATAGTAATATCTGTAATTTCAACTCCCTCATTAGTGCCACAATCATCCATTACAATCTTCACATTTTGACTTACATCGATGAGTTTTCTTGTCAAATAACCTGCATTTGCGGTTTTAAGCGCAGTATCTGCCAAACCTTTTCTTGCACCATGTGTTGAAATAAAATACTCTAACACATTCAAACCTTCTTTGAAGTTTGAAGTAATAGGTGTCTCAATAATCGTTCCATCAGGCTTTGCCATCAAACCACGCATTGCAGAAAGCTGTCGAATCTGCCCTGCACTACCTCTTGCTCCAGAATCTGCCATCATATAAATGGAGTTGAATCCAGCCTTATCATTTTCAATAAGCTTCATCATTTCATTACCCAAAGCATTATTAGTATCTGTCCAAACGTCAATAATCTTATTATAACGCTCTTGCTCTGTCAATAAGCCCGCTCCAAATTGTGCTTGAATATCTTTTACTTTTTTCTTTGCACCCTCAATGACTTTATTTTTATTGCTTGGGACAATAATATCATCTGCAGAAATAGAAATACCGGCTTTGGTTGCATATTTGAAACCTAAATTTTTTAAGTTATCAAGGAAGCTAGCAGTAATCCCAACTCCACCTTCTTTATACACATAATCAATCAAGGTTGCAATATCTTTTTTCTTCAATACCTTATTCCACAAATGCATCGGAACAAAATCAGGCAAAATGGATTTTAGAATCATTCTGCCAATTGTTGTATTAACAATCCTATCTTCCACATACACTCTTACTTTGGAGCTAATTTCGACTACCCCTGCTTCTAGTGCAATATGAATTTGATCAATATTAGAGAAAAGCTTATGCTCTCCTTTGGAATTGTCTTTTTCCAAAGAAAGATAATAAAGACCCAAAACCATATCTTGACTAGGAACAGTAACAGCCTTACCGCTTGCAGGAAGCAAAATATTCATAGAACTAAGCATTAATAATTTGCATTCTGTAATTGCCTCTTGAGAAAGCGGAACATGCACTGCCATTTGGTCACCATCGAAGTCTGCATTAAATGCAGCACAAACTAATGGATGCAATTGAATTGCCTTTCCATCAATAAGCTTAGGATGGAAAGCTTGAATAGATTGCTTATGCAAAGTCGGCGCACGATTCAACATTACTGGATAATCTTCTACAATCTCTTGCAAACATTCCCATATTTCACTGCTTTTGCGCTCTATCATTTTTTTGGCTTGTTTGAGAGTTGTTGCATAACCTTTCTCTTCAAGCTTAGATAAAATATGTGGTTTAAATAATTCTAAAGCCATATTTTTAGGCAATCCACATTGATCCATTCTCAAATTTGGACCAACAACAATAACACTTCTTCCCGAGAAATCCACACGCTTTCCAAGTAAGTTTTGGCGGAATCGCCCTTGCTTACCTTTAATAATTTCAGAAAGAGATTTCAATGGACGCTTATTAGCACCTTTGACAGCATTTGCATTTCTACCATTATCAAAAAGTGCATCTACCGCTTCTTGCAACATTCTCTTTTCGTTTCTTACAATAATCTCTGGTGCATCAAGCTCAATTAATCTCTTTAATCTTTGATTTCTGTTAATTACCCTTCGGTACAAGTCATTGACATCACTTACTGCAAATTTTCCACCATCAAGTGCAACCAAAGGACGCAAATCTGGTGGCAACACAGGAAGAACAGTAAGCATCATCCACTCTGGACGATTTTGCCCACCAGAAACCACGAAACTTTCTACCACTTTTAAACGCTTAATAATAGTTTTCTTTTTGGCTTCTGAATTAGTTGTTTTAATTGCTTCTTTTAGCTCGGCAATCAAATCCACCAAATCAATCCCTTCTAGCAATTCTTTGACAGCCTCTCCACCCATTTGCGCAACAAAACCTGTATGCTCGAATCTTTGAGAAAGATTTTGGTATTGCTCTTCATTGAGCACATCATATTTTGCAACCGGTTTTGTTCCTTCATTATCATAAAAAGCCTCTCCGGGTTGCTTGACAATATAAGCTTCATAATACAATACACGCTCTAAATCTTTCATTTTGACACCAAGCAATGTTCCAATTCTGCTTGGAAGTGAATTAACATACCAAATATGCGCTACTGGGGTTACTAGCTCGATATGTCCCATTCTTGAACGACGAACTTTGGAACTTGTAACTTCCACTCCACATTTTTCACACACTATGCCTTTGTAACGCATTTTTTTGTATTTTCCACAAAGGCATTCATAATCTCTTACTGGACCAAAGATTTTGGCACAAAACAATCCATCACGCTCTGGCTTTAATGTGCGATAGTTAATTGTTTCTGGCTTTTTAACCTCTCCATGACTCCAACTGCGAATCTTCTCTGGACTTGCAAGCAAAAGCTGAAATGCATTAAAATCGCTTGGACGATTATCTTCTTTAATAAGGATTGGTTCATTCACCCCTTCCTTATTCTTTGCAAATACATTGACATCTAATGCAAGGCTTTGCAATTCTTTAGTTAAAACATAGAAAGTTTCTGGTATTTCTGATTCTTTAACAGACTCCCCCCTAGTAATAGCTTTGTAAGCTTTTACACGCCCTTCGACATCATCTGATTTGATCGTTAGCATTTCTTTTAAAGTATGGGCTGCACCATAAGCTTCTAATGCCCAAACTTCCATCTCTCCAAACCTCTGACCACCAAAGAGTGCCTTACCACCCACTGGTTGTTGTGTTACAAGACTATATGGACCCGTACTTCTTGCATGCACTTTTTCATCTACAAGATGGTGAAGTTTTAGCATATACATATACCCTACATTCACACGCTCCATCATTTTCTCACCGGTTCTACCATCATATAGTTCTGTCTTACCATCTGAATCAATTTTAGCCAATGCAAAGAGTTTTTCAAATTCTTTTGCATTAACGCCTTCAAAAACAGGGGTAGCAAATTTTACACCCTTGCTCCAATCTCGTGCATAAGTTAGCAAATCCTCATCACTCAAAGAATTCAAGAAAGTTTTAATCTCTTTCATTCCTGAAGTTTCTGCAATTTCTTGCATTTTGTCTCTTAATTTGCCAATCCACTTACCTTTTTCCTCTTCAAACACAAGAGAGATTTGTTCGCCTAGATTCTTCCCTACCAACCCCAAATGGACTTCCAAAATTTGCCCAATATTCATACGGCTAGGCACCCCTAGAGGATTTAATACAATTTCTACTGGACGCCCATCTTTAGTATAAGGCATATCGACTTCTGGGACAATATTAGACACAATCCCTTTATTACCATGTCGCCCTGCCATTTTATCGCCGACTTTTAATTTGCGTTTTGTTGCCACATAAATCTTGACAAGTTTGACAACACCACTTGGCAAAATATCATCTTTTTCAATAATAGAAAGCTTTTCTTCATGCTCTTGACTTAGATTCTTCTTTTGTTCTAAGAAATTAGCTTTGAGTGCGTCATATTTGCTTTGTATCTCTTTTGAATATCCCTTAATAATTGTTCCCATTACAAAGCGATTTACATTTTCTAAATCTTCTTTTGGGATTACACTTCCTTTTTTGTATTCTTTATCGCCTATTTTTACATTGCTTGCAAGTTTTTCTTTAGAAAGAATAGAACCAATCCTTAAGCTTTCTTCTCTATCAAGCATTAAAAGTTTATCGTGATGCTCTAAATCCAAACGAGCTTTTTCTTCCTCATAAGCGACGATAGCGCGCTTATCTTTGTCATAACCTTTTTTTGTAAAAATTTTGACATCTACTACTGTCCCTTCTAAACTTGGAGGACAATACAAAGATTTATTTACAACATGCCCTGCTTTTTCGCCAAAGATTGCTCTTAATAATCTCTCTTCTGGAGTTGGCTTTACTTCACCTTTTGGAGAAGCTTTCCCTACCAATATCATTCCACCTGTAACATAAGTCCCGATTTTAACGATTCCACTCTCATCAAGATGAGCTAATTCTTCTTCACGAATATTTGGAATATCTCTTGTGATTTCCTCTACACCATGTTTGAGTTCCCTTGCTTCAATCTCTTTTTCATAAATGTGGATTGAAGTAAAAGCATCATTGCAAATAAGCTTTTCACTCACAACAATAGCATCTTCAAAATTATAACCATTCCATGGCATAAAGGCTACACGAATATTCTTTCCTAATGCAAGCTCTCCTTTATCCATATTTGGACCATCTGCGATTACATCGCCAGCTTGCACTACATCACCAGCTTTGACAATTGGTTTTTGAGAAAAAGAAGTATTTTGGTTGGTTCTTAGATTCTTTTGAAGGGAATAATGATCAATGAATGCACCATTTTCATCTTCACCCAAAATATAAATATTCTTAGCATCTACTTTTTCAACAACACCGCCACGCGTTGCTTTTACACTCTCCCAAGAATCCCTTGATACAATTTTTTCAATCCCTGTTCCAACCACAGGTGCATCAGGGCACAATAAAGGAACAGCTTGGCGTTGCATATTTGAACCCATCAAAGCACGGTTTGCATCATCGTGTTCCAAAAATGGAATCAAACTAGCAGCAACACCTACCACCATTCTTGGACTAAGGTCAATTAATTCTACCTTAGAAGATTCCATAAGGATAATTTCACCATCTTTACGCACTTCAATAATATCTTCTTTGATTACATTATCATTAGTCAAAACAGTGCTTGCAGGAGCAATTACAGCCCCCTCTTCTTGAGTGGCAGTTAAATACACAATCTCATCTGTAACTTTTTTATCCACGACCTTTCTATAAGGTGCTTCAATAAAGCCCAACTCATTTACCTTCGCATAAGTAGATAAGGTATTAATCAACCCGATATTTTGCCCCTCTGGAGTTTCAATAGGACAGATTCTTCCATAATGCGTTGGATGCACATCACGCACTTCAAAGCCTGCTCGCTCTTTTACCAAACCGCCTTCTCCAAGTGCAGATAATCTTCTTTTGTGTGTAACTTCAGAAAGTGGATTTGTTTGATCCATAAATTGAGAAAGTTGCCCACCAGTAAAAAATTCCAAAATCGTTCCTGTAATCATCTTGGAATTAATCAAATCATGTGGCATAAGCTCCTCTAAACCGCTACTAATTGTCGAAAGCTTATCGCGAATCGCTTTTTGCATTTTTACTAATCCCAAATGAAGCTCATTTGCCAAAAGCTCTCCAATAGCACGGATTCTACGATTTCCTAAGTGATCCCTATCATCGATTCTGCCTTGTCCATTTTTCACATGGATAAGATAACGCACGGTTTTAATAATATCTTCATGAGTAAGAACAGTCACATAATCTGGCACAGAAATATCAAGCTTATGATTCATCTTCATACGCCCTACTCGAGTCAAATCATAACGCTCTGGGTCAAAGAATAGCTGTTGCACAAATTGCTTAGCCGCTTCTTTTGTTACAGGCTCTCCTGGTCGCATTACTTTATAAATACGGATTGTTGCCAAATCATTTTCATTATCAATTTTTTCAGTTTGCTTAAGAAGCTTGAGAGATTCTGCATCGGCAATAAAAGCATTAATCACAGAAGAATCCACGCCACTTGCCAAGTCATTTGCAATTACAAACTCATTAATGCCAAGCTCTGCTAATTTCTTAAGCTTTGAATCATCCATCAAAGTCAAAGCATCAAAAAGAATCTCACCACTCTCTTTATCAATGATAGGTTCTGCAAGATAACGATTTGCCAAAATATCAATTGGATATTCAATCATATTAAGCTTTTCTTCTTTTAATGCTTTTGCCTTTTTTGCAGTCAAGCGTTTCCCTGCTGCAAGAATCAATTTTCCTTTTGTATCTCTAATATCAAAATCTACACGCCCTATAAATTCTTCTGGATCAAATGGAATGAAGTATTTTCCAGATTTATGTTTAATTGTCAAAAGCGGATAGAACATTTTTAAAATATCTTGCTTTGAATACCCTAATGCTCTAAAAAGAATCGTAACAGGAATTTTTCTTCTTTTATTGACACGCACAAAAAGGGTATCTTTGGCATCATATTCAAAATACAGCCAAGAGCCTCTATCAGGGATAATTTGCCCTGTATAAACAAGTTTATTAGAAGCTGTTGAAGATTCTTCTTCTTTAAAAATAACTCCCGGGCTTCTATGAAGTTGATTTACAACAACTCTTTCAACTCCATTAATAATAAAACTTGTCCTATCTGTCATTAATGGAATTTCTCTTACAAAAATATTTTGCTCTTTAATATCCTTGACGCCAAGTTTTTCACCCGTCTTTTCATCTCTCTCCCAAAGCACTAAACGGATTTTGATTTTCAAAGGAATCGAATAAGTCAAACCCCTTTCCATAGCTTCTCTTACCGTATAACGCGGCTTTCCATATTCACAACCTGCATATTCAAGACTAATACGATTTTGTGTATCATGTATAGGAAAAATAGACTTAAAAACTTTTTCAATACCTGATTCATTGTTATCTTGTGATTTCAAAAAAGCTTCATAACTACTTCTTTGCAATTGAAGCAAATTTGGAACTGCTATATTTTGCGGTATTTTAGTAAAATCAACTCTCAATCTATTTCCGGATTTTAAACTTATTGGCATAATCACTACCTTTATTATTTAATGTAGAATTTTGGAAGAAAAATGAAAGGGAGCCTAAACTCCCCTCTTATGACTTTATTTAATTTCGACTTTAGCACCAGCTTCTTCAAATTTTGCTTTAATTGCTTCAGCGTCTTCTTTTTTAACACCTTCTTTAACAGTAAATGGAGTTTTCTCAACTGCATCTTTTGCTTCTTTCAAGCCAAGACCTGTAACTTCTCTTACTACCTTGATAACATTGATTTTCTTATCTCCGCTATCTGCAAGGATAATATCAAACTCAGTTTTTTCTTCTCCACCACCAGCAGCACCACCAGCAACGGCACCACCAGCAACAACAGTTGGAGCTGCAGAAACACCAAATTTCTCTTCAAATGCTTTTACAAGCTCTGAGAGTTCCATTACAGAAAGATTACCAATGTATTCTAATACTTCTTCTTTTGAAATTGCCATAATTCATCTCCTTATTATATTATTCAGATTCTTTTTGTTTTCGTAAATTATCCAACCCTGTAACAAAATAGCGAGCAGGGGCAGTCCATACAGACAACAACATACCAATAAGCTCTTCTTTTGAAGGTAGTTTTGAAACTGCTTCAATGTGTTTTGCATCAACCAAAGCACCTTCATAATAACCAGCTTTAATGATCAATTTTCCACCAACTGAGTTTGAAAATTTACAAACTGCTTTGGATAAAGAAATTTGGTCTTCACCCCACAAAAAGATATTATTCTCTCTTAGCTCTAATCCTTCAATATTAGAGTTTTTCAATGCAATAGAAGCTAAAGTATTTTTAATCACTTGAACTTTTGCATTTTGAGACCTAATATCCGCTCTCAAAGCTTCTAATTCTTTTACTGTGAGACCTTTATAATCACAAACTGCTATCGCTTTAGATGCTTTAAATTCAGTTGTCAATTTCTCAATTAGGGCACTTTTCTCTGCTTTTGTCATTTTAACCTCCTTTCAGACGAAAGACTTATATAGGAATCTTTAAGCTTTTTTCAAAGCTCCTATAGTCATTAGTCTAAGATAAAAACAAGAATAAATTATTTCATATCAATTAACTCTTGAGTATCAAGCTTTAATGAAGGACTCATTGTTAATGATAAAGTAGCATTTTTAATATATTTACCTTTTGCAGTTGCAGGTTTTTGTCGGTTGATATTCCTTACAAGCGCAATGATATTTTCTTCTAATTTTTTAGCATCAAAGCTTACTTTTCCAACTGGTGCATGAACAATACCTTTTTTATCAACACGATAATTGACTTGACCGCTCTTAGCATTACTTACCGCTTTTGATACCTCCATAGTCACTGTTCCTGTTTTTGGATTTGGCATC
Organism: Helicobacter pullorum; assembly: GCF_900638355.1. Taxonomy (GTDB): domain Bacteria; phylum Campylobacterota; class Campylobacteria; order Campylobacterales; family Helicobacteraceae; genus Helicobacter_D; species Helicobacter_D pullorum. The sequence goes on from NZ_LR134509.1 coordinate 1,530,474, forward strand.
AAACCTTTTGGACCAAGGATTCTACCTACTTTACCAACTAAAGCCATCATATCTGGAGTTGCAATTACCATATCAAAGTTCAAATCACCTGCTTTGATTTGCTCTGCTAAATCTTCATCCCCTACAATATCTGCTCCTGCTGCTTTAGCCTCATCTGCCTTAACACCTTTTGCAAATACTGCAACACGAACATTTTTACCTGTTCCATTAGGCAAAACAACCGCTCCACGTATCATTTGATCAGCATGTCTAGGATCTACACCCAAGCTCAACGCTATCTCAACTGTTTCATCAAATTTAGCAGATGCTAAAGATTTCACTGTTGCAGAAGCGGTTGTAATATCGTATATCTTTTTACAATCTACTTTTTCTAGTAGATTTTGCATTCTTTTAGTTAATTTTTTCGCCATATTTATACTCCAACGCGTCTTTTTTATTCTACAACTTCAATGCCCATACTGCGAGCACTTCCTTCGATAATTTTAATAGCTGCTTCCTCTGAATTTGCATTCAAATCATCCATTTTGGTTTTTACAATTTCCATTACTTGTGCTTTTGTTAATTTACCAACTTTATTTTTTAATGGATTATCAGAACCTTTTTGGATTCCTGCGGCTTTTTTAATTAAATCTGTTACAGGTGGTTTTTTTGTAACAAATGTAAAACTCTTATCTTGATAAACTGTAATTAATACTGGAATATTAAAATCTCCCATATCTTTAGTTTTTTCATTAAAAGCTTTACAAAATTCCATAATATTTACACCGCGTTGTCCTAATGCTGGACCTACTGGTGGAGATGGATTTGCCTTACCTGCAGGGATTTGAAGCTTAAGTTCGCCAATGATTTTCTTTGCCATAACTTATCCTTGTTTTTAGTAATTAAACTATTTTTTCCACTTGTGAATAAAGTATTTCAATAGGAGTACTTCTACCAAAAATTGAAACATTGAGTTTTAGCTTTCTATGTTCCATATCATATTCTTCCACCGTCCCAGTGAAATTCGCAAAAGGACCTTCAATAATTCTAACAACTTCACCTGCTTCAAAAATGATTTTTGGTTTGGGAGCTGCACGATTTTGCACCTTTTCAATGATGTGATTAATATCTGCTTCACTCAAAGGAGTAGGTTTTTTTGCTTCACCAATAAAACGACTGACTTTTGGTAAAGATTGGATTGTATGCCATAATGCTGTATCAAGATCAACCCGTATAAAAACATATCCCGGATAGAGACTTCTTTCGCTTATCTTTTTCTTATTATTCTTAACTTCAATAATATCTTCTGTTGGAACAACGATATCTGTCAAACGCTCTTCTAAATGATGCTCTTTTACAAGATTTTCAATACCACGTTTTACTGCTTGTTCACTACCAAAATATGTTTGAATCGCATACCAATACAACGCCATAGATAAATCCTAATAATTATAAAATACTAGAAACAAAACTGCCAAGAATGAAATCAACCAGTGCTAAAAATAGAGCAATAATTGTTACAACCATAATAACAGAAATAAAAGCATTTCTTACTTGTTCTTTTGTGGGAAAAATAACTTTTGATAACTCTTCTCTAGATAGTCTATAATAATTTATTAATTTTTTCATCACTTGTTTGTCTCTCTTTATTCCAAAATGGCAGGCCAGGAGGGACTCGAACCCCCAACACTCGGTTTTGGAGACCGACGCTCTACCATTGGAGCTACTGACCTACAAAAAACAAAAAGCTAAGGGAAAATCCCCTAGCTTTTAAGTTTTACTTCTTTATGAATTGTATGTTTATTTAATCTTGGGCAGAACTTTTTTAGCTCCAGTTTTTCTGTTTGTGTTTTTGCATTTTTTACAGTGCTGTAATTAATGTCACCACATTCAGAACATTTGAGACCAATTTTTACACGATTACCTTTAGCCATTTTAAAGCCTATTCAATAATCTTTGTAACAACACCTGCACCTACAGTTCTACCACCTTCACGGATAGCAAATCTTGTTCCCTCTTCAAGTGCAATTGGGTTGATTAATTCAACAGTGATTTTGATATTATCACCTGGCATAACCATTTCTACACCTTCTGGCAATGCAATAGAACCAGTGATATCTGTTGTTCTTACATAGAATTGTGGTCTATAACCATTAAAGAATGGAGTATGTCTTCCGCCTTCCTCTTTTGAAAGAACATAGATTTCGCCTTCAAATTTTTTGTGAGGAGTGATTGAGCCGGGCTTACATAATACCATACCTCTTTCAACTTCTTCTTTTTTAGTTCCTCTTAGAAGTACCCCAACATTATCACCAGCTTCACCTTGATCAAGTTCTTTTCTAAACATTTCAACGCCAGTTACTGTTGTTTTTTGTGTTGGTCTAATACCCACGATTTCAATCTCATCACCAACTTTTACGATACCTCTTTCAATTCTTCCTGTAACAACTGTTCCACGACCTGCAATTGAGAATACATCTTCAATTGGCATAAGGAAAGTTTTATCTGTTTCACGCACAGGAGTTGGAATATACTCATCTACTGCGTCCATAAGCTTCATGATTTTTTCACTCCACTCACCTAAACTTCCTGCTTTTGCCTCTTCGAGTGCCTTAAGAGCAGAACCTGCAATGATTGGAGTATCATCTCCAGGGAATTCATAGCTTGATAAAAGCTCTCTAATTTCCATTTCAACTAATTCTAACAATTCTGGATCATCAACCATATCTTGTTTATTCATAAATACTACAATATAAGGAACACCAACTTGACGAGATAGCAAAATATGCTCTCTTGTTTGTGGCATTGGACCATCTGCAGCAGAAACAACAAGAATCGCACCATCCATTTGTGCTGCACCTGTAATCATATTCTTAACATAGTCAGCGTGTCCGGGGCAATCTACGTGTGCATAGTGTCTTTTCTCTGTTTCATACTCAATGTGTGAAGTTGCGATAGTAATACCACGCTCTTTTTCTTCTGGAGCGTTATCGATATTATCATAATCTTTCATCTCCGCCAAACCCTTTGTGGATAGAACAGCAGAAATCGCAGCACTTAAAGTTGTTTTACCATGGTCAACATGCCCGATAGTTCCAATATTTACATGGGGTTTTGATTTGACATATTTTTCCTTAGCCATAAGCTTCTCCTAAAATTTAAAGTTTAAAATAGTTCAAATTTTACACTATTTTTACCAATTTTAAAATTAAGAATCGTAACATTTTCTACAATTCTATCACAATCTCTGAAAAACTGGAGCCCATAAGCGGGATTGAACCGCCGGCCTCTTCCTTACCAAGGAAGTGCTCTGCCACTGAGCTATATGGGCATACAAAAATAAACAACATAAAAAGTGTTAGGCTGATTTAAAAAAACTACAAGTAGAATCAGCTCCCAGTATGGAGCGGGAAACGGGGCTCGAACCCGCGACCCTCAGCTTGGAAGGCTGATGCTCTAGCCAACTGAGCTACTCCCGCATACTTTATTAATGGTGGTGAGACGTGGATTCGAACCACGGAAGGTAGAACCAGCAGATTTACAGTCTGCCCTCGTTGGCCACTTGAGTATCTCACCCCTAAAACTGGTCAAACACTGAAAAATAACTATTTAATTTTTAAAATGGAGCTGGTAAAGGGACTCGAACCCCCGGCCTGCTGCTTACAAGGCAGCTGCTCTACCAACTGAGCTACACCAGCAAATTTTAAAAATGAGACGAAATTTTACCCTTTTTTGAAATTATTGTCAATAGCTTTTAAAATTATTATATAATTCTTTTGCATTTTTAGTGAGAATTTACATTAAATAATGCGTATTTGCGTGATTATATTTATGTTAATCCATCACTAAATAATTGCAAAATTTTCAAAAAGGAATTTTATGAAATCCCATAAAAATCTACAACCTAGGGGATTTAGAAAAAAATATTTTTCTTTGGCTGCAATTTTGATGCTAAATAGCACCCTCATTGCACAAAGTCAAAATATTGCTTTAAATGAAAAATCTTCAGAGACAAAAGAGCAATCATTGAAGCTTTCTATTATCCATGCAGATGAGTTTGTAGAGAATACGGACTCCAAAGAAGAATTTAGTGCAGAGGAAATTAAACAATCCAATGCTCAAAATATCTATGAATTCTTAGAACTCCACTCTCTACTCAAAATCACTTCAAACTATGGCAATCCTTACACTCAAAACATTGATTTAAGAGGTTTTGGACAAAATGGACACAAGAATCTTGCTATTATCGTTGATGGAATGCGTCTTAACAACATTGATTCTACGCCTATTTCACTTAGTGCAATCCCGCTAGATTCTATTCAAAAAATAGAAATTATCCGAGGTAAAGGCACCACAAAATATGGTAATGGTGCAGTTAGTGGGGTGTTAAAAATCACTACTACGCGTAAAGCTGGTGGTGAAATTAACTTGAGTTATGCAAGTTATGATACTTTTAATTCGCAATTTTTTGCACGGCATGCTGGGGATAATTTGAACATTGGATTATATGGACAATATCAAAATTCACAAGGCAGCAGAAGAATCTCTCCAGATTCTGATGAAAAAGATGGCAGTTACAACAAAAATGGCGGTATTACGCTTTTTTATTATCCCGATGATTCTTTATTGCTTAGAGCAAATATGAATTATTCCAAATATGGCATCAAATATGCTAATCCACTTACCAAAGAGCAATTTGATTCCAACCCAACTCAAGCCCCTATATCTTCATGGGGAGATACTTTTACCCATCAAAAACGCTGGGATTTGTATCACAATGTAGGCTTAACTTATTTTGCAAATAACGGCTTAGTTACAGAAATCAATTTTGGTGGGAATCGCAACGAGAGTGAATATATCAACTTCGCTAATCTCTATGAAGGAAAAGGTTTGTATGGAAATTTCAATTCTCAATACAAAAATGATTCCTATCTTGCAGAAATTGGTGGAGAAATCAAGCAAAACCAACGCTCAAGCAGCACAGCAAAAGCTCAAGTAAGTGAGATTTTACTCTATTTAAATGGAGAAAAATATTTCGAAGATTCTACGCTAAATCTTGGAATCTCCGCCCAAAGAGTAATCAACCAGCAAAAAGGCGATGGCACTTATAGCACACAAGAAAATCTCATAGGTGGAGAGCTTGGATACAACTATCAAATCCATCCCCTCATCAATCTTTTTGCCTCTTACTCTCGCACCTTTGCTACTCCAAATGTCGATTGGCTGCTTGGATATGATCCTATTACCTATGCACCCATGCTAAATACACTAGCCAAAACCGCCACTTTTGATACTTTTCAAATTGGCTCCAAAGCCGTTTTTGGGATTCATGAGTTAAGCGGGAATATCTTTTATATCCATGGAAATGATGAGGCTTACTATGGGTTAAATAAAATCACTGGAATCTATGATAATCAGACTTTAGGGGAAACTCGCAGAATCGGTGGGGAACTAAAATTCACTACCTATTTTTCACAAAATCTCTTTAGCACCTTAAGCTATGCTTATGTTGATGCAACGATGCAGAGCAATGAAGGGTATAAAGGCAATACTATTCCGGGAGTTTCTAAGCATACTTTTATTATAGGATTAAACTACCTTCCTATCCCAAATCTTAATCTTGGAATCTCTTATAAATATGCTTCTAAAGCTTATGATTACAATGATTTTGACAATACTTTAGAAAAAATGCCAAACTACCAAAGCCTCAATGTAACCCTTAGCTACACTCTCAAAGATTTTGAAATTTACGCTTTTGCAAACAATCTCACCGACCACAAAAATGCTCTTGTTGTCAGCGGAGGTTATTACCCATACGAATTTGAAACTATCTTTGGTGGGGGAGTGAAATATAAATTCTAATGGAACATTTCACTTTTAAAACCTATTTAAGCTACAAATTTCTTAACTCCCTTTTTGGGAGTGCTTCTTTGGGGACAATTTTCACAATCTACGCTATTTTGCCACCAAAAACCTTTTCCATAGGTGGCATTACACTTGCACTTGGTGCTTGGATTCTTACCTTTTTTTATACTCAACTTTTAAAAACAAAACCTTATAAAATCATTCTTTTAATGATTGAGATTCTACCCTTTTGTTATCTTGCTGCTTATTTATTATTCCCTAATACCTTTTATGGTGCAATTTTGATTTATGCCCTTTATCAAATAGGGTTTATTTTTGGAGACTATCTTTCACGCAATGAAACTTTGATATTCCACACCAAAGATTATCTTTCAAAAATTGATAAAGCAAAACAAATTGGATATTTAAGTGGATTATCCTTAGCATTTATTTTTTATTTTATATTAGAAAAATTTGGCATAGATTCAAAAGAAGCACAAATTTATAATATCCATTTTCTCTTACTTTTGCTACAATGCTTGGTTATTTTAACCCTTATTCTTTCATTCAAAGGAAAATCTTGCAAAACCTAAAAGAATCCTACCGCAAAAACTGCAAAGCCTCTTTAGAAAAAATCAAAGCTTCCAACCAAACAAGAATCTTAGACTACAAACTCCAAAAGCAACTTAAGATTCTTTTGGATTCTCTAATCTCTCTCCACCAAAAAACCTCCAAAACCCCTCTTAATATTTTATTTTATTATCCTCTTGAAAACGAATTTAATTGTAAAAAACTTTTAAATGCCTATCGCAAACAAAAAAAGATTCAAATTTTTACGCCTTTTATGTGTGGTATCAGCTTTAAAATTGTAAAATATAGATTACCATTGCAAAAAAAAGTATTTGGTATTTACGAATCTTATAATTCATCTTTTAAGGTTAATAAAATCCATATTGCAATTATTCCAACACTTGGAATAGATAAAAATTTCAAAAGAATAGGATTTGGCAAAGGTATGTATGATAGATTTTTTGAAACTCTAAAACAAAAACCTATTAATATTTTTATTTGTCGTGCTACTCATTATAATCATCAAATCATTACACAACCACACGACATTCAAGCAAATTTTTTCATCACACCTTTTGTCAGTCTAAAATTAGAGGACAAAAAATATGATAACTTGGATTATAATAAGCTCCGCTTTATCAGCCTTAGTCGCTGGCGGTGGAAGCTACCTTATTTCACGCAAACTTTCTAATGCTAATTTAGAAGTTTTACTCGAACAATCAAAGGCAAAGGCAAAAGCCATAGAATATGAGGCAGAGAAGATTCTTCAAGAATCAAGAATCAAAGCCAAAGAACTAGAAATAGAATCTCAACAAAAATACGAAAGAGAAGCCGCTAAGATTATCAAAGAATACGAAAATAATCTTTTGGAATTAGAAAAAGTAAAGCTAAAAGAAAATCAACAAATCGAACGCGAATATTGTAAGCTAGAGCAAGAAAAACAGCTTATCCGCAGAGACAAAAACAATCTCTCTCAAGAAAGAGAATCACTCAAAAAACTCAAGAATAATTACCAAGAAAAGCTAGAAGAACTCACTCATCATCTCACAGCCGTCAATTCTATTACCAAAAATGAAGCAAAAAAACTTCTTTTTGAAAAAATCACAGAAGAATCAAGGCAAGAAATCGCACAATTCTTAAGAAAAATAGAAAACCAAGCCAAAGAAGAAGCCAAAGCAAAAGCTACTTATATTTTAGCGCAAGCAACCTCGCGTTTTGCAGGTGAATTTGCCGCTGAGAGACTTATCCACACAATTATACTGCCTAATGATGAGATGAAAGCTAGAATTATCGGCAAAGAAGGGCGAAATATCAAAACATTAGAAATGATTTGTGGCGTAGATATTATCATTGATGATACACCCGGTGTGATTATTGTAAGCTCACACAATCTCTATCGCCGCTCTATTGCAGTGCAGACTATCCAAAGACTCATCGAAGATGGCAGAATCCAACCAGCCAGAATCGAAGAAATCTATCAAAAATGCTATGATGAATTTGAACAAAATATCTTTGAAGAGGGGCAGAGAGTTACTCTTGATTTGGGACTTGGAAATATCCACCCTGATATCCAAAAACTCATAGGAAAATTGCGTTATCGTGCAAGCTATGGACAAAATGCCTTAGCTCACAGCCTAGAAGTTGCAAACCTTGCTGGAATCATCGCAGCAGAATTAGGGGGAGATTGCCTACTTGCCACAAGAGCAGGATTACTCCATGATATAGGCAAGGCTAGGACACATGATTTCAAAGGTAGCCATGTAGAACTTGGAGCTGAAATTGCAAGGCGATACAACGAACACCCTGTGGTTTTAAACGCAATTTTATCCCACCACGGCGATGAAGAGATTAAAAGCATCGAAGCTGCCGCTGTTTGTGCCGCGGATTCTCTCTCTGCAGCGCGTCCGGGTGCAAGACGAGAAGTGCTAGAAAATTATCTAAGAAGAGTGAGTGAGATTGAGCGGATTGCACTTTCAAAAATGGGAGTTTTGCATGCTTATGCAATCAATGCAGGACGAGAAGTGCGAGTAATCGTGAAATCTGAAGATATTAGCGATGATGAATCTTATCTACTAGCTAGAGAAATCGCCAAAGATATAGAAGCAAGCGTGCAGTACCCTGGTGAAGTCAAGGTAAGCGTGATACGCGAAACAAGAGCTTGTGCGATAGCGGAATAACACAATCAATACAAAAGGAGTAAATATGGAAAGTTTCATTGTTGCTGCGAGGAACGATGGATTTGGCGAGAGAATGTGCGCCATGCTAAATGCTATGTATATTGCAAAGAAAACTGGTTGGACTTTTAAATTTATTTGGCAAGACCCACCTAAACTAGAAAATAACGATCAAAATGTGCTTTTACCGTGGAATGATATGCTACCACAAGATTTAACGTTTTCTAGAGAATTCATTAATAAATATGCTTTAAAGAACTCTCCATCATGCAATGACACCCTAATAAAAACAAATTCACACAAAACCTTACAAGAAGCTATCAGGAATCCGGGTAAATATGAGTGGGGGGGGGGGCATTATTCTTTACAAGAATATTTAGCAGAGTACTTTACCGATATTGAGCAAAAAGAATACGCCAATACCCTTCAAGAATGCTGGAATGAAATAAAGTTTTCTTCAAATATTCAACACAGCATTACATTAGCCAAGCAATGCAAAAACTTACCAAAAAATTTTATTGCCATCCATATTCGCTGTGGGGATATTTTTATAAATGGGGATATTTATCTTGCAAGACATAAAGCTGTTAATGTTTGTTTAGTGCTGGAAATTATCCAAAAAGAAATCCAAGAGGATAAAGAAATTATTTTATTTAGCGATGATCTTGAAATGCTAAACACTATCAAACAGCAAACAAATATGAAATTTGGCAACAAAGTTTTTATCATTGATGATTTTTTTAAAAGAGAGCAACACACCAAGCTAGAGCAAAGTATTTTTGAGATTATGGCCATGTCTCAAGCTACAAAAATCTATAGTGGGATATCTGGATTTTCTAGGCTAGCCAATATGATTGGCAACAACAAGCACATTACAATTTATCGTTTCTTTGATTCCAAAGCCCAATATAAAATCACGCAACAACTTATCACACAATATGCACTACCGCCCACCCATGAAGCTTTTGCTTATCTGCATCTTTTTGATCTTATAAAAGATCTTAAGAACACTCAAAACCTCCAAGCCTCATATATCCAAAAGGCTTACTCACTAGAGCCAAATATTACTGCACTGAAAGTATTGTTAGTTTATACATTATTGCAAAATAAAAATTTCAAAGAAGCAAATCAGGAACTAAAAACCATTTATCACAGCCATAAATCCTCCTATCTTAATGAGCTTTTAAGAGAAGGGTGGAAACGAGCTGGTATTTTATTATACGATTTTACTTTCAGCGGATATTTTCAAGCAAAACCCATTGAATCTTTTCCTTACATTGCATATTTTTCATATATCATAGCTTCTAAAACTTTAAATCACCATTATCTTAAGTGCCTATATAAGTATAATCCAAAATTCTATTTTGCCATATTAAAATCACTGCCAAATTTCAATCGAGTTTTTATTGCAGCTAAGCAAATTGATCCAAATTTACCCACACTCTCAATAGATATTCCCACAAAATCAAAACAAATAAAGCTCCTTATTCAATATCTAATCCATAAAAATTTCAAAAAGTTAAAAAATAGCCTCAACAAAAAATATAGAAAAATTACAAAGTTATTTACCCAGTAAATACCAATTACACATTTTAATCTGCATTGCAATTAATACACCTTAGATAAAATCCTACTTTTCTCTATCTTAATTCTTTTTCGCTTTAAGCGCAAAAAAAGGCGCAAGAAATGGTTTTTCTCCAAAAGATATTCCAATGAAGTTCTATGCATTTGAAGACAATTAATAATATATCTAGCGAATAATTTTAGCTCACTATTGATACAATTATCCAAATTATCAATCATTTTGATGCAAATATTTAAATCTTGAATATTATTTTTAATTTTTAATGGTTCTACATCATTTGTAGAAGAACCAATATTGTCCAAATTATAGTTGTACAATATACATGGTATTGTCTTAATCTTTTCAACATATTTCATAAAATTTAAGGTTACCAATGCATCTTCTGCCATAGTAATCTTGATCTCATCAGGCAATTTCAAATTCTCATATACTTTTTTCAAAGTATTTGTTTTAAAAATCTTTCCCCAAATATTCCACTTACCTGCAACATCGTCAATCATCAATCGCCTCAAATACTCAGCCCTAAAAGGCTCTCCAAACTGCCAATAATCTTTTTTTACCTTAATACCATGTTCAATTATATTATGATTTGCAACAACCAATTCGGCTTCTCCCCCCCCCTCATGCTTTTTAAAAACTTTTCACATGCATCAATCTCCAAAAAATCATCAGGATCCAAAAACATCACGTAAGGAGAAACTGCTATTTTTACCCCTTCATACCTAGCCTTTAACAATTTTAAATTTTCCTTATTGCAAACAATTTTAATCCTGTTATCTCTTGCAGCATATTCTCTTGCTATATCCACACTACGATCACTTCCGCAATCATCTACAACAATAATCTCAATATCTTTTAAAGTTTGAGCAATGCAACTATCTAAAGCTCTAGCAATATAATTTTGGACATTATAAGTTGGCAATATAATGGCAATTTGGCTCATTGAAATATCTCCAGAATTTTTTTTGGGTGACGTATATATTTCATCAAGCCTTTATTTTTATTATGAAGGGACTGAAGAATACGATCCTTCACTAAAGTTCTATCTGGATAAGCCAAGCACTCTGGTTCACAGGTATACTTAGAAACGATTTTTTTTATATTATTCTTTTTATTTGCAAACAAAAAAATATTTTGTTTATACCAAAATTCTATATTTGGATTATCCCAAAACAAATACCGAATATCATAACACAAAAACCCAAACTGTGCAAATAGATCCGCCCAATACTTTGGAGGTTGCTCATTAACATGCTCTGTACCACCTTGTCCCGGAATTGCCGCCGAAAACAAAACCGTATCAGAAAAACTTGTTAATAATTTTATAAAATTTTGTGCATATCTTTCTTCCAAATGTTCAGCAACCTCTAAACTTTCAACTAAATCAAACTTTTTCAAGCCACTCCCTTCATAAACAATAGTCGCCACTCTATCTGCCTCTTCAAGCAAATCAACCTTACAATAATTCCCTTCATCCAAAATTCCAAACTCCCCAACCACTTCATTACCATCAATGCCAAAAACCTTAATCTTTTCATCGCACTCTTTCCAAGCTTTCAACCAAGTACCCACACCGCACCCAACATCCAATACACTTCCCACATTTTGCAAAATATTTCTAACAACTGGCACTACTTGTTTAGCAGAAAGATAGCTACCATCAACCTGATCTTTGTAAAACCCCTCATTATAAATAATTAAATTTTTCATCCTAATCCTTTCTTTTATTTTTCGTGTCCTTAGCACTCAAACATTTCACATTATACACAGACACAACTATTGAAATTTTTGGCTTTTGCATACACAACCTTCAATTATTTATCTCAAATTATACGCTATAATTCCTTATTTAAAGGTTTATCATGTTTCATATTTTTTTTAGCGCTGATAAAAACTACATTCCCTATACCGCTGTTTTAATTACAAGCATTATTAAAAACACCAATCCACAAAAAAGCTTCAAAGATTTTTGCACCACCCTAAGCGATTCTTTACCAAGCTTAGATTATCCAAGATTACAATACGACAACTTAGATGAACTAGACAAAAGCGAAGGTTATGTCTTTCATATCCTAAGCGATTCTATCCCCAATGATTTACAAACCACACTTCAAAATTTTATCCATCAACTTAACACTTTTTACCCTTGTACTCTCCAGTTCCATTGCATTGATGATAACGATTTTTCTCATTTCCCCATCTCTGGTGCTGCCCACAGCAACCACTTACCCTACTATCGCCTTAAATGGCAAGACTATCTCAAACCCACTCCGCAAAAATGCCTTTATTTAGATTCTGATATGCTTGTTCTATGTGATTTAAGGGAGTTGTTTGCACTAAATTTAGGAGAAAATATCCTTGCAGTAGTAGGTGATTGTGGCTCTAAGAATCGCAAAATCAAATACAAAAAAAATGGACAAAAACATACTTTTTATTTTGATGAAAACTACTTTAACTCCGGATTTTTACTGATAAATTCTCAAAAATACATTCAAGAAAAAATTTGGGAGAAATGTGAAAATCTAGCACAAAAATGCACCTACATCAAAGCTGCCGATCAAGATTTACTCAACTTCACAATCCCTGCCAACCAATGTTTAAAACTCCCTTTTGCATATAATTTTCAATGCATCACATTTTTATATGTTCTTTGCAAAGATGAATGCAAAAAACGCTTAAACTACACAAGAGCAGAATTTAATGAGAGCTTCAAAAATCCAAAAATCCTACATTACGGGGAAAAACCTTGGAAATTCCTCCAAAGCTATCAAGATTCTAAAGGTAATAATATCAATGATATTTGGTGGCAATACGCTAAGCAAACACCCATTTTTGGGGAGTATCTACTCCAACAAAAACCACAAATAACAGACCACAAACTCTTTGCCATTTTAGGTTACTATGCCCTACAATACACCTCTAGTCTCTTAGGACATTTTCATCTCTCAAAACTACTCAAAAACAATAACGATTCTAAGCTCCTGCAAGAAACCTCGAGGATTCCTATTTCCCAATTTGGACTTTGTTGTGTGCTTGGGGAAGTCATTTTATATGCTAGAAAACACAAAAAAGGCATACTCAATATAATCCCAAAACTCCACAAAATCAAAAGACAATACAAAAAATACGCTACGCATAAGGCGTAATTTTTAATTGCAAGTGGCTATTACCATAGTAATCCACAAACAAGCCCTTTGATTCTGTGATTGCTTTTACCATCAATCATAAACTGCTCAACCTTGTTTGCAATGATGTAGTAGGCGTCTTTGGAAATTACCACTTTTGCATTTTCCATTTTGTCATTGCAAGGCGACTTATCGTCGTGGCATACATTGCAATAGCGTGTGTGCTAAGCACTCACCCACACCTGTAAATAAACCCTTTGATTCTAACAGCAAAACACTCACGACTTTACTTTACTTATAATGAGGCAATAGAGTATCTCATTGCAACAACAATTCCCTAAACAACTCCTCCCACTGCACCATAACCTTATCTTTAGAGAATTTATCCTCAACTATCATTTTTGACTTAGCTCCCATTCCCCTTCTTAACTCCTCATTCCCCATAAGCTTCTCTAGTGCCCTTGCATACTCACCTAGATCTCCATCTGTTACCAAAAATCCGCTCACCCCATTCTCGATAATATCACTTGGACCCGTATTGATATCAAACGCAACGCTTGGTATCCCAAAAGAAGCCGCTTCGACCAAAACCATAGGTAACCCCTCTGCATAGCTACTCATCGCATAGATACTCGCCCTTAAATACTCCTTTTCTATCTCCTTGCTAAAAGGCTTTAAAATTACAGAATCTTGCAAATTTTTTTGCTGAATTTTTTGCTCCAACCTTTCCTTAAAAGGCTCTTCTTTTGCCGACTCAACCCCCGCAATGAGACACAACTCCCACACCTTATTTTTAGGGTCTTTACACACCTCTTCCCAAATATCTACAAGTCTAAAAAACCCTTTTTCATCATTTGGGGTAATCCTCCCCACACACAACACCCTTTTTTGATCCAAAGATGAAACCTCATTAGAAAACACCTTAACAAAGTTTGGAATCACAACGACATTTTTATGGTATTTCCTCCAAGTCTCAATCTCTTTGTTGCTCAAAACTACCAAAGCATCAAAAAAATTCAATCGCCTCAAAAAACGCTTAAAAGAAGTATGCACAAACTTTATATACCGCGTCTTTAAATTCTTAAAAAATGGAAAATGCGGAGAATTATTAAAAATCATCACATCGGCATTGGGATACATTTTATTTACAAGATAGCTTTCATAGACTTTATAATATAACTTATAAAATAGTCTTTTACGCATAGAATCTTGGGAATGCTGATGCAAAAAAGTGATTTTGATTTGTGGATTAATCGCGTAAGGGAGCGATTCATTAGAGCGATAAAAGCTCAGAATCTCAACCTTATGTCCAATTTCACACAAAGCTTCAGCGAGATTGACCACAACTCGTTCTGCTCCGCCACGAATACTAATATCTCCAATAGTTAAAATAATTTCTAATCTTCTCACACAAATCCCCTAATACTAAATCAAATAATACTCTTATAGCAAAAAATTTCTTAAATCTCAAATCCACCATTCACACCTATCCAACTTGCTTCTCTATGGTAACTACCACTGAATCTTTTTTTTCCTAATGGTATCCAAATAGATGTTATGATTAACCTCTAGCATATCGCGTGGATTTTCATCGTGGTAGATATGATATGCGACACCAGCAAACTTTAATCGCCCAGCCGCTCTTGCAAATAATCCAGCATGCTTTGAATAATAAACTCTCAAAATCACGCTCACATCATAACTTTCACGAAAGATGCTCCACAAAATCCAACCCTTATGCAAAAAAGCCTTGATTTTTAAAAAGAAATTTTTAGTGTGTTTAGTTTTGGTATAAACCCATACTTTATCCAAAAAAGGATTCCCTATCACCACAGGTGCATTAAGGCTATTAACCACAATATCAATTTGTGCCTTTGGATATTTTTTCCTTAAAGCTTCTATTGCGGGAGTAGAGCAAACCAAATCCCCAATATTATCATTGCGTATAAGCAGAATTTTCATCTCTTTAGCACCTTTTTATAAATCCCTGCTATCCTCTCTCCCATCACTTCTTTAGAAAAATTATCTATGATAAACTCTCGGCTAGGTTTGACTTTCAAATCCCCTCTCAAAATCCCCTCCAAAGCCTCCAAAAATTCCTCTTTATTAGGATTAGCAGTCAAAACAAAATTACTTCCATTATGCAAATCCCTAATGCTCCCAATATCACTAGCAATACTCACAATCTCCATAGCCAAAGCTTGCATAAGACTTTGAGGCACACCCTCATGAGAATCTGAAGTGAGCATAAACACATCCAAAGTGCTTAAAAATTCCGCTGGATTTGCAACATGCCCCAAAAGCTTGATATATTTGCTTGCATCTTCAATCTCCCCACCACCTACAACAAGATTTTTAAGCCCCTCTTTCCCATCCCCATCTCCTGCAATCACAAAGCAAGTATTTGGATATTTTTTGTGAATCTCCCTTGCAATATGTATGAAAATATCTTGCCTCTTGAAATATCTCAAAACACCTAAATTCCCAATGATAATTTTATCCTTTGGGATTTTGTATTTTTCTTTCATTGCATCTTTATTATATTTTGCTTTATCAAAAATCCCCATATCAATTCCCGTTGGAATTGACATAATTTTGGTAGGATTAATGCGATTATCCCTTATCATCGTCTCCCTGACACTCTCTCCTGTTGTCATAATAAAATCCGCCAAATTGCTAATAAAATTCCACCTTGAGGGGTGAATAGGAGTCGATAAATGCCTTGTGCGGATAAATTTCGCCCCACTCAATAAACTTCCAAGCCCACCGCACCAAGTATCAATTCCGCTATGTGTGTTAATAATATCATACTTTTCATTCCTGAGTATCTTTGCAATCTCCCACATTGTCTTAAAATCGCTCTTCCTTGCAAAAGGCAAAACATAAGTTTTAAAGCCCTTTTCTTGTGCTTTTGGAAGTATCATAGAATCCTCCCTACAAGCCAACGCAAGATCACAACCAAGATTCCGCATCATTTCCATTTCTGAAATAATCCTTATCTCTTGACCTCCCCAGCCACTACTCCACTCTGTATGCAATACCTTAATCTTTTTCACACAATGCCCTTATACTTTCTTTAACGCCTCTAAAACCGCTAAAGGATACAAATAATGTTCTAACTTATGTATTTTTGATTCATAGTTTTCCAAATCCTTGTCTTTTTCCACCACGCCTTGTGCGATAATCTCTCCGCTATCCAATTCATCACTGACCCAATGCACACTCACTCCCCCAAGCTTCATTTGCGATTCAAAACTTTCCTTAATTCCATTTGCTCCCTTAAAAAGCGGCAAAAGAGAAGGGTGGATATTCACTGCTTGCACCGCTTGCGTAAAAATAGGCGTCAAAATCCGCATAAATCCCGCCAAAACACACAAATCAAGCGAATATTGCTTCAAGATTCCAACCAACTCTCTATCAAAATCCTCTCGTCTAGCAAACTTCACACTCTCTAAAACTTGTGTTTTAACCCCTAGATTCTTAGCCCTCTCTAGCCCATAAGCATTTGCCTTGTTGCTAAGAGCCAAAACCACCTCAACCCCAAAAGCCTCTTTGTCCTTTTTATCTGTCTCCACAAACTCCGATTCTATCCCGCCAATCAAAAATCCTCTTGCTTGTGAATCTTTGAGTGAAAATTCCCCCAACCTCTTAAAATACTTCTTATGCAAACAGCGTATCAAAGATTCTAAATTACTGCCATTCCCACTAAACAAAATTGCAATCTTTCTAACTTTCATATTTTCTTCTTTCATCGATTCTATACTTTTTGGCTGATTATGCCCTCTCCCATTACTTTTTCCCAAACAGTTCTGGTTTGTTTTTCTTAAGATTTTCAATATTATCCAAAATCTCTTTTACTCCATATTCCAAACTCTCTTCATCAAGTGCTTCAATATACGCATCTAATGCTTCTTGCATTTTTGATTCAACTACACCAGAAAGCTTTAATACCGCACAAAGCATATCGCTAAGCTGGATAGAGAGCTCCTCATTCGCTTCCTCTAGTTCTTTTATTCTCTCTTTACTCATCATTTTCTCCTCTAAAAATTTGCTCTATTGCCTCTTTAATATCTGCATAAATAAAGCTTTCTTTGAAATTATCAATCTTGCCTCCACTTGCATTAAAATGCCCACCACCATTAAAAAATTTCTTTGCAATCACACTCACATCACAATTCCCATTTGCCCTCAAGCTCACATTTCCTCTAGCATTCACATCCAAAAAAAAGTCAAATTCTGTATGTGTTTTCAAAAATAAATTAGCAAGCACAGAGATATTGCCAACCCCATAGCTCAAAAATCCCCTATACTCCCCACAATACAAAGTGCATTCACTCGCCTTTTGCCCCAAAAGCTTATTTTGAAAATGCGAGATAAGATTATCAAGAGTATCACTAAGCAAACTGCCATTTAAATAGCATTTTTTCATCTCCAAAATCGCATTATCTAGCAAAATATGCCCTCTCTCTTCCCCCAAAAAACGGCTAGATTCTCGCAAAAGAGAAAGTTTATAAGCCCTATCCTCATCATCAAACATAAACCGATTAAGCTCTTTGCATTCGACAATCAAACGCATAGCTACTTTACCAAACTCAAAAGCAAACCCCTCTTCATTCCACAAATCAATGCTATTAATCATCTCCACCATAGGTTCTAGCCATTTCCTCACACTCTCATCAAGCCCAAACCGACCCAAAAGCGTATCATAAACAATTTTTGTTGCACATCTTTTGGTATCTAGCACATACCATTCATATTTATTTGCACATTCTTGCCCACTTTTGTGATGATCTAGCAATTCATAACTCACTTGATAGCCGCTAAGATTAAGCTCTAAAATCTCTTTTTTTAGCTCATCGCATTCACTCATTGTAAGATTCAAATCACTAATTAAAATATGCGATTCTTCTTTATTATTCTTAATATCCCTAACAATCTGCTCTAATCTAGCCAAAACTTCTTTGCCATAATTTGCATTATAAAAGAAAATCTTACTCGCTCTTGTTTTATAAAATTCGCTACTAACAAGCTGACACCCATAGCCATCCAAATCAATGTGTGAGAGATGATAAAGATTCATTTATTTCCTTAACCTAAATAGGGAATTCAATACTTCCCAAAATTTCAAACTTGCTTTGATAATCAATTTCAGCCGTGCTTAAAACCACTATATTGCGACCAAATCCGTATTGTTCCAAGAAAATTGCAAGCGGCTTTCTAAGCACCATAGGCACTCCACCAATAATTGTCGGCACCGCACCCATAGAGACTCCTTTTTGATAAGCAATATTAATCGCATCTAAGAGGCTTTGGGATTCTGTTGGGCTTAGACGCAATCTCTGCCCTATTTTTTGTTGGTCTGGAAGTTTCTCCAACAAAAACTGCTCCAAACTAGGCGAAAGCACAAAATATTTCAACACCCCATCATCACTTTGAAAATTATGTGTAATTAGTCGTTTCAAACACGCCCTTACATACTCGCTCAAAGTCGGCAAATCTGTCTTATAAGCAGGGTATCCATCGGCAATTGCTTCAGCAATACTCAACATATCTTTAATCGGAATTTGCTCATGCAAAAGCTCTTTTAAAATATGCTGGATTGTTCCAATACCAACACCCTTTATCTCTTCGGCTAAAATCGGATAATCTTGTCCCAATTTTGCCACCAAATTTGCCACTTCTTGACGCGTCAATAATTCCTCTGCATATTGTTTGATAAGCTCTTGAATGTGAGTTGAAATAACAGTAGCCCCATCAATAATTGTATAACCCTCAATGATAGCATCTTCTTTTTTATCCTCATCAATCCAATACGCATCCAATCCAAAAACTGGCTCTTTTGTTGGAATCCCATCAGGCAACTCCCCTACAAAACCACTAGAAGCGATTGCCAAATATTTATCCACCATAATCTTGCCCTTGCCAATCTCAATTTCTTTTAGCAAAATTTGATATTCATCAGGAGCGAGATTCAAATCATCTCTTAAATGCACCATAGGCACCAAGATTCCATATTCTGTTGCCATCGTTTTACGAATCGCACGAATCTTATTCACAAGCTCTCCACCTTGTGCAGGATCTGCAAATTTGATGAGTTGATACCCAAGCCCCACCCGCAAAATCTTAACTTTAAGTGCCTTATCAATTTCGGCTTCCTCTCTTTTTCTACGCTCCTCTTCACTCTCCTGTGGTTGCGGTTTAGGTGCGGCTTGTTGTGCGTTTTGAGGAGTTTGTCCCCCACTTGCTCTTTGGGTTTGTCTTTGTGGCAATGGAGCTTGCTCCTCTTCTGCTTTGCCCTTACGCACCTTTTTAAACAAAGATTCTACATATTTCCACGCTTCTCCATCTTTTTGCTTATTTAACAGCAATGCTAAAGTCAAAAACAATAGCCCTACAAATCCCAAAGAAATAGTAGGAAGTCCGGGGACAAGTGCAAACAACAAAAGAATGCACCCTACAATCATCAAAGTTTTGGATTCATTAATTAATTGATCAACAATCCCAGAGGCGAAATTCTCTCCCTCTTTACTAAAACGCGTAACAATAATACCCGTAGCAGTAGAAACAATTAAAGCAGGGAGTTGAGACACCAAACCATCGCCAATAGTAAGAATCGTAAAAGTAGAAGCCGCATCAGCAACACTCATATCCTTTTGGAATACCCCAATTAAAAATCCACCGATAATATTAATAAGCGTGATGATGATTCCTGCAATGGCATCACCTTTGACAAATTTATTAGCACCATCCATAGAACCATAAAAATCTGCCTCAGCAGCCAATTCATCTCTTCTTGCCTTTGCTTCCTCTTGCCCAATTAATCCGGTATTCAAATCCGCATCAATCGCCATTTGCTTACCTGGCATTGCATCAAGTGTGAATCTTGCTTTAACTTCAGAAACCCTAGTAGAACCATTTGTAACAACCATAAAATTGATAATTACCAAAATAATAAATAAAATGATTCCAATCACATAATTCCCACCAACTACAAACTGCCCAAAAGCAGTGATAATATCGCTTACAGCCTCTGGACCTAAATGTCCATTGCTTAGAATCATTCTTGTTGTAGCAATATTTAATGAAAGCCTAAAGAGAGTAACAATCAAAAGCAAAGTTGGAAAAGCTGAAAAATCCGTAGGTTTTTTCACATAAAGTGCAATCAAAATAATCAATGCAGACAATGCAATGGAAATTGCTAGAAAAAAATCCAACAATGCACTAGGAAGAGGGACAATGATAATAGCCAAAATCGCAATGATAAAAAAGACAACTGTTAAATCTTTAGAACCCGTCAATTGCGATAAAAAAGGTGAGATTCTACCCCAAAAAGAAGTCTTTTGCCCTGCTTTTGCCAAAAATGCTCCATTTCAAAAATTAAATAAAGTTTGTAATTTTAATCGTTTTTACCCTATAAAATCAAGAAATTTTAAAAAATTTACACTTTTTAAAATATTTTATGCTAGAATTGCACCTTTAAAAATTTTAAAATTACCAATCAGGAGGTCATTATGGCTCAAGATTCGGCGAAAAAAAGAGAAATTACTTCTGCTTTTGCTAGAAATCCAAAAGATACAGGCTCTGTTGAAGTGCAAGTGGCACTTTTGAGTGATAGAATCAAGACTTTAACAGAACATTTAAAAATCAACAAAAAAGACCATTCAAGTCGTTTAGGTTTGCGTAAAATCGTTTCTCATAGAAAAAGATTGTTAAGCTACCTAAAAAACAAAGATTTCAAACGCTATGCAGCCTTGATTGAAAAATTAGGACTAAAAGATAGAGGTTAATCTCCCAAAGGGGACAAACCTCCAAAAGTCCAAATCTTCCAAACTTCACTTATCCACTTTCTAATTTCAGCTTATTTTTGATTCTTTAATGCTTCTTTAGCATTTGCAATAATCTTTTCATCTAAAGCCAAATTAATCCATTCAAACTGCTTTCCACTCTGTTGCTCTCCACTTAGCAAATCCCCGCTATTTCGATATTCTAAATCTAGTTGTGCAATTTCAAAACCATTTTGTATTTGACAAAATCTCATTAAACGCTGACTTTTCTCTTGTTTGGAATACAAAAAACAATACCCCTTTAAACCATTTCTGCTAACTCTTCCTCGCAATTGATGCAATGTTGCCAATCCCAACCTCTCTGCCCCAACAATCACAATAGTAGAAAGATTTGGCAATGAGATTCCAACCTCCACCACGGTTGTAGCTAGCAAAATATTGCCTTTGTCCCTAAATTCCTCCAAAACCTCCTCTTTGTATTTGTCCTTGCCATGCGTTACATAAATCCCCTCAAAATGCTTTCTCCAAAACTCCTCGCCCTTTTTTAGCGGTGTATAATCTGCACTTTTTCTTTCCTCAACCAAAGGATAAACAATTAACACTTGATGTTTTTTGGCTATCTCCCTTTGGATATGTGCTAAAAGCTCTCTAAAATCTTGCTTTGAAATTACCCAAGAGGTAATATCTTTGGGAAATGGCAAATCCCGAATAAAACTAAAATCCAAAAAATTAGATTCAATCATTGCCAAAGTTCTTGGAATCGGAGTTGCAGAAAACTGCAAAATATGCGGGCGTCTTTGCTCCAGCTCCATCATACGCTCTAATGTATTTCTTTGTGCTGTCCCAAATCGGTGTTGCTCATCAATCATCACCAAAGCAAAACCTTTCAATTCCCGATAAAGCAAAGCATGTGTCCCAATCACAAAATCACTGCTCTCCAAATCACCCACTTTAGAACTTTGCGTCCATAAAGCCACACTAATATGCTTTGGTAAAAACTTCTGGCTTTCTTGATAAATCTGTTTTGCCAAAATTGAAGTAGGCACCATTAAAATGCTTTTTTTAGGGTATGCCATTAGCACACTTGCAAAAATTACCATTGTTTTACCACACCCCACATCACCCACAATTACGCGTCTTGCCGCTTTGTTAGAATCTAAGTCCTTTTGTATCTCTAAAATCGCCATTTGCTGACCCTTAGTGAGTGCAAAAGGGAGATTCCTCTGCCATTTCTTA
This sequence comes from Helicobacter pullorum, assembly GCF_900638355.1. Taxonomy (GTDB): domain Bacteria; phylum Campylobacterota; class Campylobacteria; order Campylobacterales; family Helicobacteraceae; genus Helicobacter_D; species Helicobacter_D pullorum. Next base: position 1,552,771 of record NZ_LR134509.1, read on the forward strand.
AAATCCCCATTTAAAGGACAAATGCTCAAAAATTCTACCTTTTTGGCTTTTAATTTACGCATATATTCATAAATTTCTATAAATTTCAATGCCTCCAAACTTGCACCAAAAAATCCATGATTTTTTTTAAAATTTTCAAAAAAACTCATATTAGGTTGATAAATCAATAATAAATGTTTTAAAATTTCTTTGGGGACATACGGATAGGCTTGTATGATTTCTGGCAATTTTAGACTTTTTACAAACTCTCTTAGAAGTGTGATTCTGCTCCCTTGTGCTTTAAAGATTGGGAAAATATCCCCAGTTTGCTTTAAAACTTTGGGTTGAATCAAGCTTACAAAACCATTTTGAATTTGCACTTTTCCACTCACCACGAGATTCTCTCCAATTTTAAAAATACTTTTGTGGTAAGGCTTGGCATTAAAAATGACTAATTCTATTTCCTTATCAAATAAGGGAGCATAACATAAAACTTTGGCTATTTTGAAGCTAGAATACCTCAAAACCTCCACTGCCAAAACCGCTTGAGTATTTGATTTTAATTCACTAGAAAAAATCGTGTTTGCATAATCTTTTGGAATAAATTTCAAAAAAAAATCAAAAAGGGTTTTTACACCCAATTTTTGAATATTTGTAGGGAGATTCAATCTGCACTTACCACACTAAAAGTTAGTTTGGTAATTTCCTTATGAGATTGAATATAATGATTGACTTGTTCTAAGGTAAGGTTTTGAATATCTTTCAAAATTTGAGCATTAAAATCCAAAGGAAGCCCTTTGTAATAATTACTAAAGGCATTTCCTAATCGTTGGGATAAGGTTTCATTGCGTAATGGCTCACTCCCCAACAAATATTGCTTTGCTTCTTGTAATTCTTGCTCTGTAATACCATTTTTGACAAACTCATCTACCACCTGTTGCACGAGTTTTTGGGCATCTTTCTCGTTTTTGAGGCTTGTTTGCAAATATCCCTTAGCATAAGAAAGGGTTTTTCCAGCCTCCAAACGCATTACTGCAGAATAAGCCAATCCGCGCTTCACACGCACCTCTTCCATCATACGACTCCCAAATCCACTTCCACCAAGCACAAAAGAAGCAACCTTGATCATTGCACTTTCTTTTTGCAAATCCCTCACTTCAAGAGGTGCTCCAAAATAAATATATGCTTGTTTAGTTTCTTTGATTTGACGCTGTGTTTGTGGAATCTCATTTGCCTTGATTTCTTTAATATCCACCGCTTTACCCACAGGCAAAATTTCCAAAAGTTCGGCAAGCTCTTTAGTAATTTCTGCATATTCCACATCGCCACCTACAATCAAAATTGCAGATTCCAAATTAACATAACTTTGATAAAATTTTTGAATTTCCCCTAAAGACATTTTGGCAATAGAATCTTTTGTCCCACTCAAAGGATACTCAAGAGGACTCCCTTGAAACAACATCGCACTCAAAGCCCGATTTGCTTGATAGTCAAAATCATTTTCTTTCTCTAAAATTCCAATGAGTGAATTTTCTTTTACTTTTTCTAATGCTTTGTCTGTGAAATTTGGATTTTCTATTAATTCCTTAAGATATTTAAAACCAACCTTTTGTTCTTTGCTCATACCACTAAGAGTAAAGCTCATTGTCTCCAACCCACTGCCGACACTTAGATTCAAGGCTTTCTCTTCTAATTTTTGTGCAAATTTTATCGCTCCAAGCTTTTGTGTCCCTTCATTGAGAAGTGAGCTTGTAATATCCGATAATCCATAATTTTTTTGATTATTAATCCCGCCAGCTCCTTTAAAAACAATTTGCACAAAAAACAAAGGAAGTTGTGAATTTTTCTCATACAAAATAGGTATCTCCACACCCTTAACTTGCAAACTTTTCAATTCCACTGCCATCAAAAATCCTTTTATCAAAAATAAGCTCAAAAAACACCACAATATTTTTTTCATCTAAAAAGTCTCCAAAATATCATAAGCCGTATTGCGTTTTGCTGGAATCTCATTCACATCTTTAATCAAAGAAATCATTTCTGCTTGATTCATAGAATTCCTAGCCCCTGCTGCTGCGACGACATTTTCCTCCATCATTGTGCTACCTAAATCATTAGCCCCAAAAAGCAAAGCCAATTGCCCAATATAAGAACCTTGCGTAACCCAGCTACTTTGGATATTTTGAAAATTATCTAAAAAGATTCGGCTACAAGCCAACAATCTCAAATAACGATTTGATGAAGCCTTATGAATCTCTGGAAATTCCTTTTGTAGTGGAGTAAAGGCTGGTTGAAAACTCCACAAAATAAACGCCCTAAAGCCATTTGTCTCATCTTGCAAATTGCGGATTCTCTCCCAATGCTCTATAATATCCAAATCACTCTCCACACTTCCAAACATCATTGTAGCAGTACTTCTCATACCGATTTTATGAGCTTGCCTATGGACTTCTATCCATTCATCAGAATCCAACTTTTTGGGTGCAATAATATCCCGCACTTTATCACTTAGTATCTCCGCTCCCGCTCCGGGAATTGAAGCAAGTCCGCATTTTTGCAATCTTTTTAAAACTTCACTAATAGAAATTTTAGAAATTTTAGCAATATAATTAATCTCAATAGCAGAAAATCCATGCACAGTAATTTGAGGATATTTTTGTGAAATATGAGAAACCAAATCCTCATACCATTCAATTTTTAAGCTTGGATGAACACCACCTTGAAACAAAATCTGCGTCCCACCTATGCTAAGCAACTCTTCAATTTTTTGATCAATTTCATCAAAGCTCAAAATATAAGTTTCATTTTCGTTAATTTTTCGCTTAAAAGCACAAAATTTACAATCCACCCAGCAAATATTAGTATAATTAATATTTCTATCCACCACGAAAGTTGTGATATTATCAGGATGCAATTGTTTTTTGATATTAAACGCCATTTCCCCTAATTCTTTCAAAGAGGCATTTTGCATCAAATCAAGAATCTCATCTTTGCTCACTCGAGGTATTTTGACATTCACAATTGCTCTATCCATCTTTTCTTTTATTGTCATCTTAAAATCTCTGTCCCATTGTAAATTCAAAGGATGAAGTATCATCACCCCTTTTTGCATCTAATGCTTTAGGAATAATAAAAGTAATCGCACCTATGGGAGAAATCCATTCCAAAGCCACCCCCACAGAACTGCGTTGAATCTGTGTAATTTTATCTTCACCCAACATACCATAATCATAAAACGCACTTACCCTCATTTGCACCGTTTCAAACAATCCATAACTTAACTCAACTGAACCATACAAAGTCTGATTCCCACCAATCCTCACGCCATATCTATCGCGTGGAGTTACGGAATTGCTTTGAAAACCTCTTAATGAATTTACACCTCCAAGATAAAATCTCTCATTAATCGGCACATACCCATTATCTTCGATATATCCAAGCTTAGAGCGGAATCTAAACACCAAATCCAAATCCGTCCATTCTTCTAAAGATTTGAAATAATATAATGTTCCAAAATATTTAAAGAAGTCTGCATCTCCACCAATCCCAGCATACTCCAATGAACCACTTAGTTTCCAACCATTTTTAGGGAAGAAATAAGAATCTGTATTATCAAAATACAATCCGGGAATCACAGAAGATTTAATGTATTCTCCCATATAATAACGCTGATAGTAAGGATTATCAAATTCGGATAATTTAGATTTTTGGTAAGTATAGCCCAAACTTGCCTCTAAAGTATCAGTGATTCTACGCCCACCAACAAGACTAAATCCTTGTGTAATCTCTCGGTAATCATAATCCACATAATCTGTTTGATAAATATCGGTTGATAGACTATAATTGCTATCCAAAACTGCTGGATTATAGAGATTCAAGCGATAAGAAGTTGAAACCTCACTTTTATCAAAATAAAGTCCAGCTGTTAATCCTGTCCCAAAAATATTTCTATCTTTAATGGATGCACTTCCCATAATCCCATCATAGCTTCCATAACCTACACCAAAAGTAAATTCCCCGGTTTTGCCCTCTTTAACATTGACCAGCAAATCTACATTTTCTTCATCTACACGCTTCTCTTCAATATCAACACTATCAAAACCGCCCGTTCGCATAATTGCATTCTTAGAGCGTTGAATCTTACTCATCTCGTATTGATCACCCGGCGCTAATAAAACATTTCTACGAATCACCCTATCCAGCGTTTTTGAATTTCCAGAAATCAAAACATCTCGCACCTTTACCTTGCTACCAGGCTGAATATAATAAATCACCCTTACTTCGCCATTTTCTTGATCTTTATCCAAATCTGGCGTTACACGCGTAAAGGCATAACCTAAATCCCCGATTTTATATTTCAACGCTTCTACATCTTTACGCATTGTGCTAATATTAAATTCTTTCCCCTCTTTTAAACGCACAATATCATAAAGTTCTTCTGTTGCAACCACATCTTCTTCTAAGACAATATCCACCCCAGAAACCTTATAAAGCTGCCCTTCTTTGATATAAAAATCCAATTCTGCATTATAAGTAGTAAAGTCCGTGCGCAAAAAAGGTGAGCTTACCTCGGCATCTAAAAAGCCCTTTTGCATATAAATATCTCGGATTCTAAGGGCATCATTTTCAATCTCATTAACCTGCAATTTACCGCTATTAAATCCCCACATCCAACCCAAAAAATCGCGTTCTTTATTTGCAGTAGAAGATTCGATTCGAGAGACTTTTAGCTCTTCCCTACCATAATAATTTGCCTTGCGGATAATAATCTCTTCACCCTTGTTTATTTCCAAAGTTACTTTGAGTGCATTTTGAGAAATTTCTTCTGTTTTTACTTCTACAACCGTATTATAAAATCCTTGCGATTCCAAAAGCGAAATAATTCTTTTGCGAGTGTTGGCGATTTTTATCTCATCATAAACATCGCCCTTTTTTAAGCCAATTTCCTGATCCAATACTGCTTGTTCTTTCCCTGCACCATATCCACTGACAACCAAACTTGCTATAACTGGCTTTTCTACAAAATGATAAGTTAAGATTCCATTTTCTTCTGTAATCCAAATATCTTTAAAATATCCCTGCTCATAAAAACGCAAAATACTCTTATCAATGCTATCTATATCCATCGCTTCATTGATTTTAATACCTGCAATTTCATTTGCTATTAATGGAGAAATATAATTTAACCCTTCATATCGAATCTCTTTGATTGTGGGCAATTCTGCCGCATTGAGATTCGATGACAAGGCAAAAGCAGCCACTACAAAAGATAATGTCTTTGAAAAAAATCTCATTATAATCTACACCTTAAAAACATAAAAAATTTTTGGGATTATATCCTTTTTGAGTTTAAAGCTAACAAAACCACAACAAATAATATATAATTTCATAAAAAAATTAATGGAAAAGATTATGCAAGCTGGAATTATAGGTTTAGGATTGATTGGTGGCTCTTTGGGATTAGCCCTCAAAGAAATCGGAATGTTTAAAAGAATCGTGGGATTAGATAGCAATGAAATCCATTTACAACAAGCACTTTCTTTGGGGCTTGTTGATGAAGGGGTTGATTTAGATGAAATTAAACTTTGCGATGTGATTTTTCTTGCAACGCCAGTGGAAGCGATTTTGGAGATTCTACCTCAATTAGTTGGAGTGGCACCGCACACGACCATAATCGACTTAGGTAGCACCAAGCACCTCATCTCCCAAAGCATTCCCAAAGAAATTCGCAAAAACTTCGTTTGTGCTCACCCAATGAGTGGAACAGAAAACTTTGGACCAAAGGCTGCCTTTAAAGAATTATTACCCCATCACATTATCGTCTTAACAGATTTAGAACAAAGCGGTGAATTTCAAGCAGCAATGGCAAAAGAAATTTTCATCGCTCTTAAAATGAACATCATCAAAATGGATTCCAAATCGCACGATAACCATGCTGCCTTTATTAGCCATTTACCCCATATCATTAGTTATGCACTTGCAAATACTGTGCTTTCTCAACAAAACCCAAAAGATATTCTTGCACTTGCAGGTGGAGGCTTTAAAAGTATGGTAAGAATCGCAAAAAGCTCCCCAAAAATGTGGAGTGATGTTTCCAAACAAAACAAACAAGAATTATTAAAATCCTTTGAAGCCTTTCAAAAAGAACTTGATTTTGCAATCAACCTTATACAAAATGACAAATGGAAAGAACTAGAAGAATGGATGGCAAAAGCAAATTCTCTTTATGCAATTTTCTAAGCTTATAATCTTACACCTAAGAAGCAGGGGATTTCTTATTTGGAAGTTGATAGATTAGCTTGATACAAACCATAAACACAATCCCTTCCAAAAGTGCTGCAAGAATAAAAGCATAATATTCTCCGGTGCTAATAGCATTAAACTGCTTACCAAGTTGTGCGGTGGCTACCAAAAATGTCAAAGGCATTGAATGGCTAAAGGCAAAGAGCAAGGTATTTTTCTTACTTTTAAAATATTTTCCATAAGCAATAAACGCTGCCAAAATACGCAAAAAGAGCATACAAACAACGATTAAAACTACTTTTTTTAGAATCTCAAGATCGCTCAAAATCAAAGAAATATCCAATGTGCTCCCAGTATAAACAAAAAACAATGGGATAAAAAAGCCAAACCCAAAGTCATTTAGCTTATCTACCAAGCCTTTTTGGTAATGAAAATAAGTCGCCAAAATTGCTCCTGCCAAAAATGCCCCAAGCACAGCCTCTAGCTTCAAAAGGCTAACAATTCCAATCATAATCAACAATAACATAGCCGAAAAACGAATATCTTGATTTTTGGTAGAATCTTTTGGAATCGCTAAGAATTTTAATGTAGGAAACCACCAAAATATAATATTTGCGATTTTCAAGATTCCAACAATAGCCCCCAAAAACAACAATAAAGCCAACAAAGTCTCATATAGCTTAAAGGACAATCCATAAGAATACGCACCATTTAAAATAACCAAAACACCAATACTTACAAGCTCCCCCAAAATCCCGACACTCAAAGCAAGATTCAGCCAAATTTTATCCTTGCCATAATCTCGTATCAAAGTCATAATCATACCCAAGCTCATCACAGGAAAAGCCGCCAAATAAATATAAGAAAGCTCAAAAATAAGCACAAAAACAAAAGTTATGCTATACAAAATCAAAAAATACAAGCCAACTTTTTTGAGAAAATCTTGACCCATTTTTGTAAAACTTTTGAGATTCACCTCCAAACCACACAAAAACATCAAAAACAAAAAACCAATATGGGCAATTAGCTTCAAAGATTCAGAATGTTCAAAAAAACCAAAATAATAAGCCAATGCTCCAAGCAAAATCTCTACCACCACTAAGGGCAATCTCGTAAGTGTGCTAAAAAATGGAGCAATAACAATTAATAATGAAATAACTCCAAAGGCAATGATAGTTTCCATAACAACTACAAAATCTCCTAAAAATTTCAAAAGTATAACAAAAGCTTCTTGAATTTAACAGCCCTTTGTCTTTTACACCAAAAAGACCAAATAACAATCAAAACACTTCTTAACCACTCAAAGAGCGTTCAATGCTTATCTTCACTTTAAATTCAAAATTTTCCTATAAACCCTTTGTATTTCTCATTTTCAGCACTAATAAATCTCCACAATGCCCAGCATTGCCCCTCAATTATCTCATTGATTGTCAATGTTTTTCCTTTGTATTTTGTGCAAGCATTCAATCTTTCTTTGATATTTTTTAAAATCAACCTACGACTCTCCAATGTCAACAAGCCGTTTATATCTACATTTAACTCTTCATTGCGATTAATCATAGAAACAATAGTTCTATCCACCACAAATGCCCGAAACTCTTCTATCAAATCAAAACTAAGTGTAGGCTTTTTGCTATTTTGGATATGTAAAAATGATATATGTGGATTAAGCCCTGCTTTAATGATACTTGATTGAATAGAGCCATGAAGAATCGCATAAGCATAATTAAAAGAAGCATTCAAAACATCTTTAGCATTCCTTTTTATCCTATGAAAGTCCCTAAATTTAGCCATATGTCTAAATGTATTCCAATACAAAACAGCACATTTACCCTCAATTCCCATAAGTTGCTTGATATTTTTTGCCATATCTAGCTTTTTGATATACCTATCTAAATCCAATATTGTTTGATTAATAATATTATGATATTTGCTCAAATACTTAAGATAGTTACGCTGATTTTTAATCTTAGAATAAATAAACTCTCTAGCAAGGAAAATTTGTTTGGGCGTCCCTATAATACCAGCTTGCATAGTAATAATTTTTGTCATAGCAGGATTATATGCCACTAATTGTGCGTATTGAATATTATTTTCTATAAAATCAATTTGTATCTTAGAAGTAGCACATTCCTTGATAAAATTGCTTGACAAATTAATTCCAAGCGTTTCTATGACAACTCTTTTTACAATATATTTTGGAATCTTTTTGATGATTTTCCCCTTTTCTTTAAGGATAAACATATTCTTTGAAATCCCTAAAGATACTGTGGGGCTATTGATATGAAGGGTTTGCATTTTTATCTATTTTTAAAATACTCACCAAGGCTATTCATACTTACATTTTCACTATAATTACAACTTTGGCGCCTATTTTTTTGCTCCTTTCCATTGCGACGCTTATTTGTCTTACTCAAATCCCCTTTAATATCTCCAAAATCCTTTAATTCCATATAATTATTTTCTCTATTAAGCTTCCTAGAAAACTCTTTCAAGTCCCTAGCTCCCTCACTCTCTCTTGGATCAATCCCTTGAGAGTTTTTAAAACACTTCACAAAAGATTCTATACACTCTCTTTGTTCCTCATTACTCAAACCCCCAATCTCCAAAACACAATCTCCATACCCATAAGGTTTTGCACCTCCAATCTTATAAAACTCCCCATTCTCTTCTTTTAAAAAGGTTAAAGCCAGCACCAAAAGCCCTAATTCTTCTTTTCTAAGATTAAAATACCGCATTTTGCCAACAAACTCTACATTTTCTTTAAGCGGAGTGATTTTAGTCTCTATGTTGCTATTACCATTGCTAAAAGGCTTGTTCATTATCGCTTTACGTGGCGGATAAAATTTAATCCCACTTAGCCTTGCTTCTTTATCATCATAGGTTAAAAGCTTGCTGCTTTCCCTATTTTGCTGCAAATAAAAAGGATAAAAGGTCGCCCTAGGCTCACTTAAAATGATTGTTTGAGGCATTTCAACTGCATTTGTAGCACTCTCTGTAATTTCAAAATGCGAAAAACTCACTCGCCCTTTGAGTGCACTATCAGAATCTCCCGCACTCTTTTTTGAATCAGCACAAAAACCAAAAATCCTTTGTATCATATCTAATTTATTTTCTTGATAATTAGGAATTTGTCGATGCAAAATATCTAAAATCGAATTTTCATAAGGCAATTTATAAAGCCACGAAAGTCCAAAATGTTTTATTTCGCCTTTTTCATCTTTCTGAAAAAATACTGGAACCTCTTTTCCTTGTTTTAAAATTTTGCTCCATCGTTTTTTCCAATTCTCATTTTCATTTGGCAATCCAATATAATACGCGTCTTTAAATGCCTTAATCTGTTCTTGTGTAAGCTCTATTTGATATTTGCTATCCTCTTTATTTTTAGTTTCAGGATTAATTGCAGGATTAATTGCTGGAAATAAAAACTCAGCAGTTTTTTTACCTACATTACCGGTAAAAACAAGAACCATACCATCAAGATTATGCGAAATCATAGGAGTTTTTTTACCTACATTACCGGCAAAAACAAGAACTCCCAATGAAGTATGTAAACCTTTATTAGCTTCCTCTAATATATGATATTTTTCATAAGCTTTTGCACAATTTTTAATATTTCTTGCCAAGTTTTCGTCAAAAATATCTGCGAGACTCTTTTTATCGCTACCTTGCTTTGAAAAATAACGAATGCGATTTGAACCATCTTTTGCCTTTCCCACATCGCGGATAAACCACTTCTTACCCTTTGCATAAAGCCAACCCATATAAATTTTATTGCTATCCATTGCTTTTTCTTGATAAGTGTGATTATCTAAATCCCTATAAGCCAATGTCTTATTTTCTATCTCCAAACGAGAATGACTTAAAATCCTAACAATATTCTTTATCATTCCTTTAAAAGAGCTTCCAGGAATATAAAATTTTCCATTGTGACTAAAAAACTTTCGAGCTCTATTAGAATCTTCATTTTTCCCTTCAAAATCCCCAATAAAAATTTTACTTTTCGCTTTTACTTTTATTTCTATAACCCCACTTTTTGGATTTTCACTAATAGGTTTATCAAAGCAAATATCCTCTCCTTTAAAACCACCAAAATCCGGATAAAAAATCTCTTTAGGCAGCGAAATAAAACGATAAGGCGCTTGTGCTGTTATCTCTATTGTTTTTTCTATTCCTTTTTCTCTACGAGACGCCTTATAAGTCTTCCCAAAAATCCCTTTATTTTCCATTGTTACCCCTTACACCAAATCCACTAAAAAACAAATATTTAAGCTCCAAACTCTCAAAACCCAAACACTCTTGATTTTTCACATCTTCCCAAACCTGAGTGATTTTTGCTATTCTGCTATCTCCCCTCACCAAAAAACAATTTTCATTTTTATATTCACTAGGAATTTGGCTCAAATCCACCTCAAGCACATAAAATTTTCCATTAATAAAGTTAATCTTAATACTTTTTTGATGATCGCTAAAACCTGCCTCTAAAATAAAATTTTTTCCATTATGTAAATCCTCCCATTTTTTAAGCTCTTCAAAAATTTCCACACCATCATCACTCATATTCACATACCCTTCAAGATTCTTCCCCAACCCTTTATAAAATACTTCTAATTCACCTTGATCAAAAACCTTTGTTTCTACCCATTTATTCATATTTCTACTCCATTTTTCAATACTTTTCCACTAAAAAATCCATGCCCTTTATTACCTAATCCCCCTAATGCCAACATTCCATTGGCAACATCTCTCAAAGCATTTTCAAAAGCTTTGATTGCTTCTTGCTTGATATTTCTTTCTACCCAAATTTCAATCTTAAATTCTTCATTCACACTTTCTACTTTCTCTTGAAAAAGAGCTCCATTAATCACCCCACCACGAAATGAATCAATTTTATTATGTGCAAAAATCTTTTGATTTTCATTATTTGTGAGATATAAATCACTCATTAAAATTTTTCCTTTTGCACCCTCCAACTCTCCTTCTGACCCAAAGATTTCTCTCACTTCTTTAACATCTTCATTATTTGCCATATTATAATAATAAGTCGTCCTATGAGAAATTGCACCTTTAATAGAACTTGCAGGAATCAAAATCCGCTTACTTTTCTCACTCAAATTTTCTTCTTGATAACATAAAACCATCTCATAACTTCCGACGCAATCCACTTCATCATCACATCCTCCGCTACCAAAAATGAAAAAATTCTCCGCTTTTAAATGCAATTCATACATATCATATTTTTCCAACTTGCATTCTTGAGGACAATATTCCCTTTTTAACTCTTGCGTCCCATTAAGCGAATTAGCAAATTCCACATATCTTTTGGAATTCACCTCAAATTCATCATAACTAATCTTCAATATCTTAATTACCCCAAAACCTTTTGAACTTCCACTGCCGATTCTAAAAGTAGGCAAATTCAATAAATCCAACAACAAAAAGAATCTCTCTTCATCTTCTGAAGTTTCACACAACATTTCAATACCAAATTTAAACCTTGTCCCTGCAAACACTACTTCATTATCTCTTTTGCTCTTATCTTTGGCAACCCCTTTTTCTGTGATTGCCGTATTTTGTCTCTTAGGCAAAATATTAAAAAGTTTCAAAAAATCCGTCTTTTCTAGCAATAAATTTTCATAAACTTTATTTTGATTATCTAGCAAAAGTGCGTTAGTAAAAATTACTTTGGAGCCTTTTTGACAACTATCCCCAAAAACCTCATTCACTTCCCCCAAATCCTCTTTACCGCAATTTTTTAGAAATTCCACCATACTTTTTCTCAATACACCTGCTAAGGATGTCCCAAGAATCATAGGCAACCCATTCCAATCTCTCATAATCGGAGAATCTTGCAAAAAATCATAATTACTTGAACCCACTTTCAATGCTGTTTTAGCTTCAAAAACTATATGTGCTATTAAATGCTTATTACTCATAACTTCTCCCATCAAAAAGCCTTTGGTGCTTGAATTGCCAACAACTTCCAAAATTCCAAATTCTCTTTTTCTAATTTTCCTATCAAATCCCTTTCACAATCTTCATATTGTTTTTTAATCCTCTTATCTTTACTTTTATAATCTCGATAAATATACTCCTTAATTTTTTCCTGCCATTCTTCCTTAGAAAATTCTAAAATCATACGAATATTTCCCCATTGTGAATTGCTAATTGACTTTAATTTTTCCTTATTTGATTCAATAAAATCACTGACTTGATTGCCGATTTCATCTTCTTGCTCTTTTTGCTTCCTAGCTTTCAACAAAAACTCTATCAATTCTGTTTTTACTTCCCTTGCAGCCTGTTCCTTTTTTACCTCAAAAGTCTTACTTTTAATATCTCTTAGCAAAAATATAGGATTTACCAAAACTTTTCCATACCCTTCATTTAAATATCCACCAATCCCATTTTTCAAACTCTCTAAATCGCTTTTAGAAACATTTTCAAGTGCGATAACACTTCCTTGTGTAATAACATTTCTTGAATGATCCCATCTCCTACGTTTAGAATTAAAAGGCTTAAAGCTTCTTGTCCGTATCTGACATTCCTCCCACTTAATTTTTCCACTACTTAACCCCAAATTCTCAATACTCGGTATCAATGTAGATTCTCCATTCTCAAAAAGAGCAATCTCAGAATCTGCATAAAGATAAACAACCCCATTTTTAGAATCTTCTTGTGAGATTCTAAAAACATTCTCTCCTTTTGTGCTTTCTATTCTTTTAATTTTTACCTTTCCATATTGTGCATTTTTAGAACGCCCAAGATACTTTATTCCTTCAAGTGCTTCAATAATCTTATCCTTTTCTCTTATGCTTCCATCAATCTCCACATAAAACACCCATTGACTATCACGCTCCAAAGAATAATATCCAAACATCTTAGAATCTTCACTTTTGCGTTTTTGGCTATCATAAGCACTTTTTTGGTGATATTCATTCCCCAATTCAAAAAAACACAACAATTCATCTTGTAGCACAAAATACCCTTCTCTTTTTTGTTTAACTTGTCCATATTGCATTTTTTCTGGATTTAAATGGGCATTAAATACTTTACTTGCATCACCTTTAGAATGATAAAAACTAAAAGGCACTCTCAATGCTCGTTTGCCTTCTACATAAGGAACAGCTTGAGAAAATCTCACTTTAGGGGTATGAAAAATCTCAAAAGATTCACTAAATCTTTCATACTCTCTTGCCACAATCCCCAAAAAAACAGATCCACTCACAAAATCCAATGTATTACTAAATCCCTCTGTATTGTTACTTTTATTTAACACTACATTTTCTAAAAATTCCATTTCAAAATACACTCTTTCCATTATATTCCTTCATTGATGATAATCTCACATCTTCCAAGCCCACGAGTACGATTCAAACCAATTCTCTTAATTGATTTGAGTGCATTTTGCATCAAAAACACAAAGTCTTGTGGAACATTATTAATCTCTCCATAAAGTACAAGAGGTATCACCACTTCAATTTCTCTCAAACTCCCCTCCTTTGCTCTCCCATTTTCTTCAATAGCCGTGCAAGATACAAAGGTTTTCAAAAACTCTTGTAAATTTTCTTTTTGGATTGTATATGCTTCATCTTTGTCCAAAACAGCATCGCAAAAATGACAAACTCCCTCGCATTCCTCTTTGCCAAAGCAAACCTCTTCAAATTCCTTATCAAAAACAAATTCTCTAGCCAAGCCTTTGATAGTTTTTCCGGGCACAAATGGTATTCCAACCCTATCTAGCAAAACACCCGCGTCATATTTTGAGCCGCCACTCATTCCATTGCTACAATGCCAAAAATCTAAAAATCTTATTTTATATTTTAAATTCACTTTTACTCCTTGCTCTCTACAGCCAAAATTTGCAAAATATCAAAAACAGGGGTTTTGCCCTCAACAATCAATTTCTCCACGCTTAAGCCCTCTTTTAGCTTTGATATTCTTTCACCATTAGTTTCTCTATCTTCTTGAAGTGGATTTTCCAGTTTCTTTGCCTGTTTATCAATCCATTTATCTTTAAAAATCGTTACAATTCTCTTTAATTCATTATCGGCCTTTGTTTGACCCTCTTTCAAAACATTTAGCCATTCTCTAAGCCTAGATTTTGGGGATTGCTTATCCCTAAAGCTTAAAATTACTTCTTGTAATGTTTGGATATTTGGTTTAAAATTTAAATAATATGCACCAAAATCACAAGCTATCTCTTGTGAATCATTTTTGATAATCAACTCTCTTTTTCTAATTTCATCAAAACTTCCCACAAAAGAATCTTGAATATTGTGAAACATCAATGATGAAGGCGGATTAGCAGAATCCCTACCCCTTGAATCACTCTTTGCCCTTTGGCACAATTCATTTGCCAATTTTACCGCCATAAAAAAAGGAAATTTCTCATTACAAAAAGCAATCCCAGCACAAGCATTTAGTCTTTCTTTTGATTTATCAAAGCCTTTGACAAAACTAGTATTGTTTTCAAATTCACTTAAAAACTTACAAACAAAATCTATCGCCAAATCTGCATCACACATCAAAGTTACATCATCTCCACCCAAAATAATCTCACGAATCTTCTTATTTTCAATTTGATTATTTTTTGTGGTTGCAAATTCTTTCGCACTCTCAAAAGCTTCTTTCGTAGATTGTTTAATTTGCTTAGAAAACTCCTGCATTTCTTCCACTTTTCTAATCCCACGCACTATTTCCCCAAGCGAATTACCATCAATATGGATAATCGCTATTTTATTCTTTGAATTTCCAATCTTTTCATTAACTCCCTTCAAGTATTTATTTTCCTTAGCCGCTCTATCAAAAGCTTGTAATTTCTGCAAACTTCCAATATCTACACGCCCTTCTTGACATCGTTCATCCAAAGCAGAAAACCCCGTACGTGGATTAATATCCAAAAGAGCAAAATGCCCATCAAGCGGAATGGAATTTTGGTTTCTTGCGACCTTCAACTTTCTCTCTAATTCCTTGATTGCACTATCATAATTATTATCATCATATTCTACAAGAGCCTGCGATATAGAAATCCCACAAATTCGCTCCATTATCTTTTTAGGTAACTCTCTCACAATTTTTCTAGCATCTACTTCATCTTTTAAAATCACGCGTAAATTCCCAGCAGCTTGCACAATCACAATATAATCACTAATTCCAAATTCCTCCTTTAAGTCCAACATATCAAACTGCTTAATTAACTCACTCCCACCAATAATCTCTCTAAGTTTATTAGTTTTAAAAATAAATTCCTGTAACCCTACTAAACTTGCACCATAAATATACTTCATTTCTCTATCTCCCCAACTCTAATCTTTCCAAGTCCAAAAACACATTGCTTACCAACCCCCAGATATTCACCTAGACGCAAGACCTCATAACTTTCTTTATTCAAATTTTTGATACAAACTCTCCCTACTAACCCACCCAAATTCATCATAACTTTTTGACGATTAGAATGCCTAGAAAGTTCCAAAAACCTCAAATCTCTTCCATAAATCTCGCCCTTAATTTCATAAGGGAATTTTTTAAAATCTCGCCCCAAAATTTTCATTTGCCTTTGATAAATTGAATTAATCAAATCTTTTAATTCCAAACCCTCTCCATATCTCAAAAAACTATTGTATTTTTTAATCCGCAGGGGAGTGAGAAATTCCAATACAATTTCCCTCTCAAAAGGCGGTATTTTAATATCCAAACTAAAATTCTCCAATACCCTCAAACTGCCATTTTTATAGCAACTTCTACCATTTACCTGCATTTCAAAATCCACAAATTTACGCCTCTCTTTCCCAAGCCCAATTTGTGTAAAAAGTCTATAAAATGCAGTCACACAATAAGGCAAATACCCAATCACATCTCCAAAAAGATAAAAATCAAAATCATAATTTGACTTCCCAAGCAAAAAATCAAAGCGGTATTTGTGATACACATTTTTATTTTCATAAAACTCATAATACAAGCACTTTTGACAACTCTCACAGCCATTGCATTCTTTGGTTGGATTTATACAAACTACACTTTTAAGCGCATACCCAAAAGCACCTCTAACTTGAGAACCAATGAAATAAGGAGCTTTAGAATCTGCCACCTTAATATTCAACTTCGCATATTTCACGCCACAGACTCCTTGTATTCAAACACATCGCCTTTTATAAACGGAATCTCAAGACAATCCAATTTGCCCCGACTAATTTTATTAATTTTCTTAAAAAACTCTGGATTTTTAAGATAAGCAATATTATACTTATCACCACTATGCAGACTTCCAAGTATTCCGCACACCTCTGCACGCGAGATTTGCTTACGCAAGATTCTAATAGGCATTTCTTTATCTTCAATGATGATTCTAATCAAATCATTATCTTTCCTGCGCTTATAAAAACCAATACCAGAAAAAACAGCCGCAAAAGCCGCCACAATAATAGTAAATTTATCAAGATAATCTAAAATCATCAAAATAATCTCCATATCAACCTTCCTAAGCAATTTATAAAGATTCATTGCAGTAAAATTATATCAGCAATTACAAATAAAAGCTACAAAGGTTACAAAAATGCATATTATTTTGATTTTAGGGACATCAGGCGACAAAAGCATAAAACACACCTATATTTTCCAAGACAAACAGCAAGAATACCGCAACAAACGGCACAACTCCACCGATTTCTTTCTCTCATTAGAGCAGCAATACACCATACTAGGCACAAAAGAGTCTTTTGAACACCAACTCAAGATTTTTGCAGACCACCCCAAATACTCTGCGATTCTAGAGCATTTCAACAACCAAGCTCACTACATTGACCCAAACGATCCCGAAACCCTCTTTGACAAAATCCTAGAAACACTCAAAAGCCTCACAGACAAAACCATTCTTATCGACATCACGCATGGATTCCGCGACCAACCACTACTAGCTACACTTGCAGCATTAATCGCCAAAGTCAATTTCCAAAACAAAATCCAGCTAATCTACGCCCGCGACATTTCACCCACCAACCAACCTCCACAAACTTCGAAACAATACCGCTATGAAATGCTTGATGAATACATCAATATAGGGCTAAAGAGCTTTCTACTCACAAGCTTTATCCAAACCCTAACCATTCCCAAAATCAACATTCAAGACAAGCTAATCAAAGTGTTACAAAATTTCTCACAAGACCTGCACAAAAACAACTTTAATAATCTTTTCAGCACCAGCCTTGAATCCCTCAAAACAGAGCTCCAAAAAGACAAAACCAAAGCCCTAGAAGAGCTAATCCTCCAAATCAAAGACATAACAAACGACTTTGAAAACATCAAATCCAAAAAATACGAATACGAGAAATTCTACGAAATGGCAACCCTAATGCTACAAAAAAACTATTACCTAATAGCCGCCACTTATGCTACCGAAACCCTCCCCCGATACATCAAACATTATTTTTCCAAGCACAATATACTCACACAAAACGCCAAAAAAAACCAAATAGACGAATACACAATCCACAATGCCCTAAACCAATTTATCACAAGCGATACTCAAAACGATAAAATCTTCAATTACGAAAAAGCCTCTTTGCTCAAAGACAAGCACAAAAAAAGCTTTGAAACCTTTGTTAAGATTCTAAGAGGCATCCGGAAAGAAAGAAACAATCTAGCCCACATAGGTAGCTCAAATGCCAAAAACAACCTACCCCAGCACCTAAATAACTTCAAACAAAAGTTTTTAATCCAAAAACCTTTTGAATCTTTCAACTCCACAGATTCTTATGACCACCCCAAGCAACAAGCCCAAGACTTTATCAATATTTTATAAGGATTCCCAAATGAAACTCTTTACATTATTAAATCACGCATTAACACCCACCCAAAAAGACCAACTCCAAACAATGGGGATCACCAAAATCATCCCCATTAGCGACAAAAAATGGAGTGCCATCCCCCCTTACTTAGAAACACTAGATGAGTTTCTAAAGCCCTACCAGCAAACCCTCAAAGCACAAGCACAAAAAGGTGATTATCTCCTAGTCCAAGGCGATTTTGGAGCTACTTATCAAATGGTAAATTACTCCAAATCCCTTGAATTAATCCCAATCTATGCAACCACAAAAAGAATCTCCAAAGAAACAACACTCAAAAACGGCACAATCCAAAAACAAACCCTATTCACTCACTGCATTTTTAGGAAATACTAATGAATTACCTAATCACCTACGACATTAAAAGCAACAAAAAAAGGAAAAAAGTCTCTGATTTCCTTGATGGCTATGGATTACGCGTCAATCTCTCAGTCTATGAGTGCCAACTGACCAAAAAAGCACTCAAAGAAATAAAAACCAATCTCAAAAAAATACTCAATCGCAAAACCGATTCAATCCGCCTTTATCGAATCTGCAAAAACTGCAACAACAAAAGCAAGAGCATAGGCAAAGGAAAAGACCCATTTGCTCCCATAGATTTGAACTTCTAGCGTTCAAAAGAGATTTGCGAAGTTGTCATTTTTTTAAGCCCTACAACACCGATAAATACGCACCCCAAATAACTTAAAATTAGCTAAAATTTAGCAAATCATACTTTTTTTGCATTTTTAGCAAACCAATTTTTTATCCAAACCACACAATTATCGAGATTAGCAAGCATCCAGCTTCCACAATTTTTGCCCAAAATTTGACATTTGCGAAGTTTTTACAAAAAATCTCCCACAAAGCCAAAAAAATATGGGATTAAATAAAGATTTAAGTTTGCTTAATATAAAATCTCAAAATCAAACGAGCCTCGTTGTCTCCAGCTATTTAACAACACGACCCGATTCAAGGGGATTAAGACCTTTACCACAATACTGACGTAAGAAGTCAGTATCATTATTTAACAACACGACCCGATTCAAGGGGATTAAGACCATTGTTATACCACTCATCCATTACTTGACTTTTCCATTTAACAACACGACCCGATTCAAGGGGATTAAGACAAATGTTAAACCTTTAATTTGAAATGCCATTGTAAATTTAACAACACGACCCGATTCAAGGGGATTAAGACCTCCCTAAGGAATTCTGTGTTTTCTGTTTCTTTGTCAATTTAACAACACGACCCGATTCAAGGGGATTAAGACTACAATGCGATAGTTTCTCCAACCTCAAAAAATCCATCGATTTAACAACACGACCCGATTCAAGGGGATTAAGACTATTCCTTTTTTGGAATAACCACATATTCCTTTTTTCGATTTAACAACACGACCCGATTTAAGGGGATTAAGACTTTTTTTAATGCACTCATGAGTGCCTCCTTTGTTTATTTAACAACACGACCCGATTTAAGGGGATTAAGACATGGCGATGTCTTTATTGACACCGCTTACTTTACCGATTTAACAACACGACCCGATTCAAGGGGATTAAGACTTTGGAATCAGAAAATACCACGCTTAAAGCTAAAATTTAACAACACGACCCGATTCAAGGGGATTAAGACATTATTTTGTCTTGATATTTTAATTCTATGTATGCAAATTAACAACACGACCCGATTCAAGGGGATTAAGACAAATTTGCTTCTCCAAAAGGAGGAACATACTATGATTTAACAACACAACCTATTTCAAAAGGTTCTAATTTTCCAAAGATATTAGTATCCATCATTTAAAATTTATGATAATATAGCGTTATATTTAAGCCATACTTTTAAGGAATTCATTTGATAAAAGAACGCATTTTTGCACATTTATTGCCAGATTCATTTCAAATTCTAAGCCACAAAGAAAAAAAGGCTTTTTTAAAAAAAGAAACCATACTCAAGAAAAAAATCCACTATTTTGACTGGACAGCAAGCGGATTAGCCGTAAAATGCATTGAAAAACGAATAAGAAAAATACTACCATTCTACGCAAATCCACACTCAGAAAGCTCCTCACATTCCAAAATCATAGGGGAAATTTACGAAAATGCACGCAAGAATCTCAAAACATTCTTTGGGCTTGATTCTAGTTTTGCCCTCATTTCTTGTGGTTTTGGCTCAAGTGCAGCAATCAAAAAATTTCAAGAAATTATGGGAATCTACCTTCCACCCCAAACCAAAAGCAATCTCAACCTAGAAAATCTCGATAAATCTCTTTTGCCATTAGTCATTATCGGTCCTTATGAGCACCATAGCAATGAATTAAGCTTTAGGGAAGGGTTATGTGAGGTAGTCCGAATCCCGCTTGATACTCAAGGTTTGATTGATTTAGAAATGCTCCAACACATTTTATCAAGCAACACTCATCGCAAAATCATCGCTTCTTTTAGCCTCGCTTCCAATGTCAGTGGCATTATTGCCCCTTTTGCAGAAATTTCGCATTTAGTCCGCAAGTATGGCGGAATTGTGTGCTTTGATATGGCAAGCTCTTCAGCATATTTTGATATTCCTTCACACTTCTATGATGTCGCCTTCCTCTCTCCACACAAACTTCTAGGCGGAATTGCAAGCAGTGGAATCTTAATCATCAAACGCGCCTTAATCAACAAAACCCTACCTCCAACATTCTGCGGCGGTGGCGTAGTGGGCTATGTCTCCCGCACAAGCCAACTCTATTTTGCTAATGAAGAAATAAGAGAAGAAGCAGGCACACCCGGAATTTTAGAGTTTATAAGAGCTTCTTTAGCCTATCAATTACGCGAGGAAATTGGGCAAGAATGGATTGCAAACTCCAAAAAGGAACTAATAAAAATCTTAAAAGAGTTTTTAGAAAATGAATCCAAAATCACAATCTATGGAAACCCAAACTACAATTCAAATGGCACTTTTTCTTTCAATATCCAAAACAAATCCCCTTATGAAATTGCTAATAAACTCTCCAAAGATTTTGGAATCTTAGTGCGTGCTGGTTGCTCTTGTGCAGGACCTTATGGGCATGATTTGCTAGGATTAAAAGACAATACCATTTTTGAACAAAAACCCGGTTGGATTCGGGTAAGTTTGCACTATACACACCAAAAAAAAGAAATCCATTATCTTTGCAATTCTCTAAAAATATTATGCAAATAACCATTTCGTAAGCTTTGATGAAGTTTATTGTATTAAAATAAAATAAAAAATTAAAGTTAGGATTTTGTATGCAACTAAATGGTTCTGAAATGATTATCCACGCACTCAAAAATGAAGGCGTAAAAGTTGTTTTTGGTTATCCCGGCGGTGCTGCTTTGAATATTTATGATGAAATCTATAAGCAAAACTTTTTTGAACATATCCTAACCCGCCACGAACAAGCTGCAATCCACGCAGCAGATGGCTATGCAAGAGCAAGCGGAGAAGTGGGGGTAGCAATTGTTACAAGCGGACCGGGCTTCACAAATGCTGTTACTGGTATTGCCACTGCTTATATGGATTCTATTCCGCTTGTAATTATTAGCGGGCAAGTCCCAACAACTCTTATTGGAACCGATGCTTTTCAAGAAATTGACGCAGTGGGTATTTCTCGCCCCTGCACCAAACATAACTTCCTTGTAAAAAGCATTGAAGAATTACCAAGAATCCTAAAAGAAGCCTTTTATATCGCTAGAAGTGGTCGCCCCGGTCCTGTGCATATTGATTTGCCCAAAGACATTAGTGCCACTGTTGGCGAATTTAATTATCCAAATGAAATCAAACTACAAACCTATAAGCCAACTTACAAAGGCAACCCAAGACAAATCAAAAAGGTAGCACAAGCCATTTTAGAATCCAAAAAGCCTCTTTTATACATTGGCGGAGGCTGTGTTGCTTCCAAAAGTTCAAATTTAATAAGGGAGTTTTGCGAAATTACCCATATTCCTGTTGTCGAAACGCTAATGGCAAGAGGGATTATGCCATATAATCACCCTGATTTACTTGGAATGGTTGGAATGCATGGAAGCTATGTTGCTAATATGGCAATGAGTGAGACAGACCTCATCATCGCACTTGGTGCAAGATTTGATGATAGAGTAACTGGCAAGCTAAGTGAATTTGCAAAATATGCACAAATTGTTCATATTGATATTGATCCTAGCAGCATTAGTAAGATTGTTGATGTTACCTATCCTATTGTGGGCGATGTAAGCAGTGTTTTAGAAGAGCTTTTGGGGCTTATCAAAAATGATTTTGAAGTCAAAAATATCTTGCCTTGGAAGGAAACACTAGAGCGTTACAACAAACTACACCCCTTGAGTTATGAAGATTCACAAGAGGTTTTAAAACCACAATGGATTATAAAAAAAGTTGGTGAAATTTTGGGCAATGAAGCCCTTATCTCCACAGATGTAGGACAACACCAAATGTGGGCAGCACAATTTTACCCCTTCAACTTCCCGCGTCAATTCATCACAAGTGGCGGGCTAGGGACAATGGGCTTTGGGCTACCTGCTGCAATGGGGGCAAAAAAAGCTTTCCCTAAAAAAGTTTCTATCAATATCACCGGGGATGGTTCAATTTTGATGAATATTCAAGAATTAATGACTTGTAGCGTCTATAATATTCCTGTTATCAATATTATTTTAAACAACAACTACTTAGGAATGGTGCGTCAATGGCAAACATTCTTTTATGAAAATCGTTATTCCAACACTAATTTAGAGATTCAACCAGATTTCATCAAACTTGCTGAATCCTTTGGCGGCGTTGGCTTTGTGGTAAATACAAAAGATGAATTTGTAGAATCCCTCAATAAAGCCATCAATTCTAATAAATCTGCCTTGCTTGATGTGCGAATTGACCGCTATGAAAATGTATTGCCAATGGTGCCAACAGGCGGTGCATTGTTTAATATGATGCTAGAGTATAAGGAGTAAGCAATGGAGATTAAACGCATAATTACCGTAACAGTTTTAAATGAACATGGGGTTTTGTCTAGGATTAGTGGTTTATTTGCAGGACGCGGATACAATATCGAATCACTTACCGTTGCACCCATTTTTGATACAAATCTTTCAAGAATCACAATTACCACACAAGGTGATAAAAAGGTTTTAGAACAGATTCTCAAACAACTCCACAAACTCATTCCTGTCCTAAAAGTCTTAGAAGATGAAAGAATTATCGAGCAAGAATCGGTGCTTGTAAAGTTTTCCAACAAAGAATCTTTAAGCGAACTAACCGCTATTTTTGCAAGCTATAATGGAAAAATGCTTGAAGTCAATGAAAAATTTGCAATTTTTATGGCTTGTGATTGCCATACGCGTATCAATGGATTACTTCAAGCAATCCAAACTTATAAACCAAAAGATATTACAAGAAGTGGAATTGCAGCGATTGAAGCAAATTAAGGAGAAAAAATGCTATTAGGAGAAATTGTCGCTTTTTTAAAAGAAAAAGAAGTATTAGAACAAGTCTTAGAATGGAGAGGAAACTGGGAGAAACATTCTAATCTTTTTGATACTCAAGAGATTTTGCACATCAAGCCACCATTAGAAGCCGATGATTCTTGTATTACTTTCTTAGAAAAGGACAAATATCTATCTGAAATCACACAAAGTAAAGCCAAAATTATCCTCACACGCTCTGTTTATTTGCAGCATATTCCCAAAACTGCTCTTGCATTTATTTGCGAGAATCCCTATCTTGCAATGGCATACCTTACAAATTTTTTTGCAAAACCTCTTTTTAGCTCTAAAACACCTCCAAAAATTGCTACAAACGCCACTATCGCTACAAACGCCACTATCGGCAATGGAAGCGAGATTGAAGAAAATACCATCATTATGGCTGGGGTTGTGATTGGTGAAAATGTCAAAATTGGAAAAAATTGCATTCTTTATCCTAATGTGTGTATTTATAATGATTGTGAGATTGGAGAAAATGTAATTATCCACGCAAATAGTGTTATTGGAAGTGATGGATTTGGCTATGCACACACCAAAAATGGGGAACACATCAAAATACACCACAATGGTAAAGTAGTGCTTGAAGATGAAGTGGAAATTGGTTCAAACACTTCCATAGATAGGGCGGTTTTTGGGGAGACAAGAATCAAAAAAGGCACCAAAATTGATAATCTTGTCCAAATTGGGCATAATTGTAACATCGGAGAATATAGCATTATAGTCTCTCAAGCTGGCATCTCTGGCTCTACCACAACAGGACGCAATGTTGTTTTAGGAGGGCAAAGCGGAAGTGCTGGGCATTTGCATATTGGAGAATTTACACAAATTGGTGCAAGAGGGGCAATTGCAAAAAGCGTCCCAGCGTATGGAAAATTCTCCGGACATCCTTTATTGCCCATACAAGATTGGTTGAGATTGCAGGCTATTTTTAAGAAAATGCTCAAAAATAAGTAATTTCAGTTACATTTAAGTTCTACTTCAATATACTCCTTTAAGCAAGGCTAAAAACAGCAACCTTAAAAGGAGAAAGCAATGAAAGAGGAAAGAATCTTTAAAACTATCCCCCTAAATGATACAAAAAATGGAACTATTAGTTTTGCAATCATTAAAAATCCCTATGAGGAAGATGGCAATGTTGTTGTCAGTATCGGCATTATGATAGATGATACAAAACCAGAGTGGAAAGTCCATATACCCTTCTCTCAAATCAAAGAAGTAAGGAAGATTCTCAAAAAAGCTCACAAAAAATATAAACCAAGCAAAAAAGGCAAACAATGAAACAAAAAATCAAAAAACTAGCTTATACAATCCCTCTTGATAGCGATTATATCCACGATGCCAATATCGTCGTTGCCAAAATCAATGTCCCAAGCAAAAAAGACAAGAAACAAACGGCAATTTCTATCTCACTCAATCTCAATGATGATACAAAAGACATTACTCATCCCGAATGGAAAGTCATCATTCCCAAACGAAAAGTCAAAGAATTGCGTAAAGCCCTCAAAAGAATCTGCAAAGATTGATTTTGCAGATATTAGCTCTTAAAGCTTTCTAGGGCATTTTGGATTCTCTTTATTATTTCCTCTTTCTCCAAGCTAGCAAGCAAAGGGGCGATTCCTACGCCGCCACTCTTTCCAAGCAAAACATAACGCAAAGGCATAAACAAAACCTTTGGTTTAACCCCATGAAAATCCGCAAAAGTTTCTATTTCGCTTTCTGCTTCTTGCGGATTATCTATGGGCTTTTTAAGCGATTGAATATAAATACTAAAATCTTTTAAGAGTTTTATATTTTCTTCACTTGCGACTTTTTGTTTCATCTTTTCATCAAAATTTTGTGGAGCCTCCAAGCACTCTTTTGTAATCATCACAAAATCCACCAAAGTTTTAGAGCGTTCTTTAATTTCTGGATAGAGGATTCCTTGCACTCTCTCTTGTGGAATATTCAACCCAAAGTTTTTTTGCAACAAAGCATTTAGAGATTCATTGTTCAATTCTTTGAGATAATGACTATTAAGCCACAAAAGCTTTTCTTGATTGTATGCTGAGGGCGAAGAGTTCAAATCATTTGGATTAAAATACTCTAACATCTCTTGTTTGCTAAAAATCTCTTGATCGCCATGACTCCAACCAAGCCTTACAAGGAAATTCAAAAGTGCTTCTGGCAAATAACCCATATCTTTATATTCCATCACACTCATTGCACCATCTCGCTTGCTAAGCTTATGCCCTTGTGGATTAAGAATCATCGGCACATGAAAAAACTTTGGCACTTTAAATCCCAAAGCCTCATAAATAATAATTTGCTTAGGTGTATTGCTCAAATGATCATCTCCCCTAATCACATTTGTAACCCCCATTAACGCATCATCAACCGCTACACAGAAATTGTAAGTTGGCGTTCCATCACTTCTAGCGATGATAAAATCATCAATTTCTTTTGCTGCGATTCTCATCTCGCCCTTAACCCCATCACTAAAGCAAATCTCGCCACTTAAAGGTGCTTTAATTCTCACTACTGGCTGTATTCTGCTTGGGGGTGTCCCTTGAAAATCACGATAACGATTATCATAACGTGGAGTCTCCCCTCTTTTGCGTTGTTCCTCGCGCAATAAATCCAATTCTTCTTTACTCATATAGCAATAATACGCCTTGCCCTCTTTTAGAAGCTGATCAATGTATTGCTGATAAAGCGGAAATCTTTGGCTTTGATAAACGACCTCACCATCATAATCCATTCCAACCCACTCAAAGGCTTGAATAATAGCCTCTTTTGCATCGGTAGAATTTCTTGCTAAATCTGTGTCTTCAATCCTCAAAAGAAATTTTCCCCCATTAGCCCTTGCATAAAGATAGTTAAAAAGTGCTGTTCTAAGTCCTCCAATATGCAAATAACCAGTCGGAGAAGGTGCGAATCTCGTGATTATTTCTTCCATTATCCAAAATCTCCAAAACTCAAAAAATTTTGAAAATATTACCAAATTCTTACTTGTAAAATTTATAAGTTTTAAAAAAATCAAGATTCTTTGTTATTTTTGCGAGGCTCTTGCATGATTTTTGCAATACTTAGGGGCATTTTGGGGTTGCCAAATCAAGCCTCAAATCTTTAAACCAAGCTTAGAATCCACATTCAATCAACCCCTTAATCCACTTTGATTCTCTAGTTTTGCAGCTCTTGCCTATATTTCTCCACATCGATAGCTTTGATAACTTTTGCAGGATTTCCTCCCATAATGGTATTACTCGGCACATCTTTGGTAACCACAGCATTTGCCCCTATGATAGAATTTTCTCCTATCCTTACTCCGGGCAAAATAGTTGCTGCCACACCTATCCACACGCGTTTTTCTATATGTATGGGCTTGCAAATAGTCGTATTGCGATTAAAAGGATTGATATCGTGATTAATCGTAATGAGATTGACTTTAGGACCGATAAACACCTCATCATCGATATAGATTCCACCTCTATCCATAAAGGTGCAGGCGGAATTGACAAAGACATTTTTGCCAAAATGGATATTACGCCCAAAGTCTGTGTAAAAAGGCGGGATAAGCCACAGAGTAGAATCTATCGCCCTCCCTGTGATTTGGCTTAGTAGCTCACGCACTTCCTCCTCACTTTTCTCCCCACTATTAAGCCTACTTACAAGCCTTTGTGTGTGTTTGATGACTTCAATTATCGGGGCGACTTCGGGCGATTTGCCATCTAGTGGCATTCCTGCTAAATCTTTTTCAAATACATTCATGATTTGCTCCTATGCGTATAACTTTTGGTAGTGATAATCTTCTTTCATCTATCAATCTTTAGGTGCTTTATCGCCCCCCCCCCCCCTCATTATGAGATTCTTGAGAATCTTCATAGCAATGTGTAGTGGGATTGCATTTTTTATACTGCTTACTTTGAGGGTTAAACCCATCAAGATTCTTTTCTAGCATCTCATCATACACGCCAATCTTATAATTCAGTGTCTCTAGCACCGCCTTTAGCTCATCGATATTATCTGCCACGATTTCACGCTGCCTAGCGATGATGTCCCGTCGCTCTTGTGCCGTCTCATCGCCCTTGTTAGCGAGGTTTATGTAGTGCTTGATGGTGGGGATATCCATTTGGGATTTGCGAAACCAATTAATCCATCGCACCCACTCCACATCACGCTCACTAAAATACTTGACTTGATTATCGTCTTTCTCCACAAACGGAAACAAACCCTTTTTTGCCCAAAATCTAAGTGTATGTGAGGATACACCCGTCTTTTTCTCTACTTCTATAATTGTATATGCCATTTTGCCTCCCTTTAAGATTCTAAAGTTTTTAAAAATACAAAAACAATTATAAAACATTAGAGTTACTCTAAGTCAAGGGAATTTAAAAAATATTTGCAGATAATGAATTATAAAATACATAATTTGCACTCAAAAGATTATAAAAGTTTCTTTAGCATTTATGTAAATTTAACTAAAATAGTAACAATCTAAATTATTAAACTAATTTATAAACAAAATCACCACTATTTAGGCTTTACCAAAATAAATGATACTATTAAAACTGGCTTAAGACAAATCAAGCTTGTTATATCAAGCCAAGCAAAATAGAATAAGGGCAAACTTTATTACTAAGATATAAATAGAAGATTTTTATATTTCTATTTACACTCTTTTATCCATGATATTTTCTGTTGTTTCTTAAACTACAACCTTTATTAATTTGCACTATACCTTTGCATGCTCTCAATAAACTTCTCATAATCTTCTGGAATTCCGATATCTATAAAATAGCTCTCAAAAATCTTTGTCTGAATCTGCAACTCCCTATAATACTTGCATAAAAATTCTTCAAAAGAAAATTTATCCTCCAAAATAAACTTATCAAAAATATCTTTAGCCACAAGATAAGTCCCGCCATTTATATAGCCCTCTTTGATAAATTTCTTTTCCTCAAAAGACTCCACAAATCCGTTTTTATCAATCTCGACTGCACCATAGCGATCAAAATCATACATCCTTTTTAGTGCAATACAAATTTTACTTTTTCCAAGCTTCATTTCCTCCAAAGGAATCTCAAAAAAGGTATCCCCATTTAATACATAACAATCCCTGCTAGCAAATTCCAAAGCCTGCTTGATAGCACCACCTGTGCCAAGTGGAATCTTCTCTATACTATAAACAATCTCCATTCCCAAAAATTCATCACCAAAATACTGCTGTATCACTTCATATTTATAGGAAACCGCTAAAATTACCCTTTTGATATTTTGCTTCTTAAGATATTCCAAAACAAAAGCAAGGAATGGCTTATCGCCCACTGGTGCCATAGGTTTTGGCACATCTTTTACAATTTTTCTTAATCTAGTGCCAAGTCCTCCACATAAGACTACCGCCTCACTTATGCCTTGCATAAACTAAAAACCCTTGCCAAATAATTCTTCTTCAACAATTGCACAAATAATATGCCCTATCAAGATATGTGATTCTTGGATTCTTGGTGTTTTATCTGATGGAACTTTGATACAATAATCACACATTCCATTCATCTTTCCCCCACTCTCCCCAGTCAATCCAACACTAATAATTCCCTTTTCTCTGCAAACTTTCAACGCCTCAACAATATTTGCACTATTCCCACTTGTAGAGATTCCAATAAAAATATCTCCCTCCACCCCTTGAGCTTGCACCTGCCTTGCAAATAATTTCTCATAGCCATAATCATTTCCAATAGCTGTTAAGATACTTGTATCAGTGGTTAGTGCAATAGAAGGGATTCCTGGTCTATCAAAATAAAATCGGCTTACAAATTCCCCAGCAATATGCTGTGCATCTGCTGCACTTCCACCATTTCCAGCTAAAAGCGTCTTTTTGCCTTCTTTATAAGCTCTTGTAACTTCTAATGCCACTTTTTTAATCATTTCTATCAAATTTTCATCATTGAGTATTTTTGCTTTTGTGGCAATAGAATCTTCAAAATGACTTTTAATATAAGAATTTACAATTTCCATGATTTTGCTCCTTCTTTTGAAAATGAAAAATCTTGCACATAACCTTGCTCTTGATTTAGCAACTTGATTAATTGATATTTTTTGATAGGATCCACTAAGAAAAACATAAATCCACCCGCTCCAGCACCGCTTGTCTTGCCACTATAAGCACCATTTGCCATAGCCAAATTATAGATTCTCTCTAGCTCATCATTGCTAACAATCTCTGAAATGACCTTTTTAGACTGCCAAGACTTACCAAGAATTTTTGCTAAAGCATCAAAATCCGCCTTGAAAAGTGCCTCTTTCATCGCCACTGCATCTTGCTTGATAGCATGCATAGCTTCTAAAGATTTTTGATCTCCTAGCTTACCTTTCTTATGCTCTTCTATATCTTTAGCCTCTCTTGTAATATTTGTAAAATAAAGCACCACCCTTGCTTCAAGCTCACTAGCTATCCAATTTTTAATACGCAATGGATTTACAATGACGCGTTTTTGATCATAAAATTCCATAAAATTAAAACCGCCAAAAGTCGCCGCGTACTGATCTTGTGCTCCACCTACAATTCCCATATCCTCACGCTCAATTTCAAAAGCAAGCTTGGCAATTTCATATTCTCCAAGGGGCAAATTCAACCACTCCGCAAAAGCCTTGATGATTCCAACCACCAAAGTAGAACTTCCACCCAAGCCACTGCCGCTAGGCACATCAGAATAAGTATGCAAAGAAAAGCTCAAAGGCTTATGCACAAAATCCCTAACAATGCGATTATAAATGGCTTTAAAAATATCTAAATTCCCATCATTTTGAAGATGCGAACTACTTTGGTATTTGGCATATGAGTTTGTATCAGGAGAATCAAAAATAATAGTCTCATCATCCCTTTCTATTAGTGTGCAATGAATGTAGAGTGATATCGTGGTATTTAGGACATAGCCTGTATATTTATCACAATATAAGTTAATATCTGTTCCTCCTCCTGCTAATCCTAATCTCAATGGTGTCTGTGAGCGAATAACCATAGCCAACTACCTATTAAGTGGGATTCTGCCCATTGAAATTTCTTTTCTCCAATGATTTAGCAAGTCTTCAAACATCTTTCTAGCTGGAATCTCTGGCTTCCAATCAATAAAACTCTTAATTTTTGTGTTATCAAACATTTGATAATCTGCATCAATAGGACGAAGCCTCTCGGCATCCTCTTGGACTTTAATATCTTTCCTTGTAGAAAATCCAAGCAATATCTCAATAACTTCAGGCAACTTAAATGCTTCCTCTCCTGCGATATTAAAAGCTTCACCACAAGGCACATTTCCTTTTTCGCTCTCCAATGAAAGTAAATAATAAGCCCTTATAGCATCGCGACAATCTTGAAAAGTTCTCACACTTGAGAGATTCCCAACTTTAATAACCGGTTCTTGCAAACCTGCTTCAATCAGTGCAATTTGCTTAGCCACGGTGCTTTCAAAAAACACATCCGACCGCCTTGGACCGCTATGTGTTCCCATTCTTGTTACATAAGTTTTGATTCCATAAGCCTCACCATAGAATCGCCCCAAATAATCCGTGCCAATTTTGCTAATGCTATAGGGACTTGCCCCATGAAATGGCGTCTCCTCATTAAGCTTCACACCCACCTTTGCCCTACCATAGACTTCGCTAGAAGAGCATACATGCACGACAGGATTATAGCCGTCTTTTTGTTTTAGAATTCTAATATTTTCCAAAATATTTGCTGTGCCGATGATATTTGTCTGCAATGTTTCGATAGGAATATCAAAAGAAGTTTTTGGGAAAGATTGTGCAGCCAAATGGAAAATTACATCAGGACGCTTAGTTTCAAAAAGCTTCTGAATGCTTGAATAATCATTCAAATCTGCATAAAATACACTAATTCTATCTTGCTTATTAATCCTATCGCTTAAATGATAAATATTATCCATCGGTTCTTGCCAACGCATCATACCAATTACTTCATAATCCGTATTCTCAAGCAAGAAATCCGCCATCTGCGAACCAACTTGCCCCGTAAAACCTGTAATCAAAACTGTTTTCATAAATAATTCCTATTGCAACAATATAAGATCAGTAATTATAGCACATAGTGCATCAATATTCCGCTTTAGCTTTTAAATACCATTCATACATCATTTTTATACCTTGCTCCAATTCTATTTTATGCTTCCAACCCAAAGAATGGATTTTAGAGCAATCCGTAAGTTTTTGCATAACACCATTAGGACGACTAGGGTTAAATGTGATTTCTCCTTTAAAATTTACAATCTCTTTTATTATTATCGCTAACTCCTTAATAGTAATATTTTGGTTTGGACCAATATTTAAATGGGTATTTTGAATCTCGCTTTTTGTGCTATTAATTAGATTTTCAAAATTAATATTCTCCATAATATACACAACCGCACTAGCTAAATCATCACTGTGCAAAAACTCCCTTGTAGGTGTTCCATCGCCCCATATTTCTACACTTTTTTCCGTTACACCAAATTTCAAAAGATAACTCTTAGCTTCTTCCAAAGAATCCATATTCAAATCTTCCAAAAGCTCTTTATTTCTACCCTCATTAAGAAGTTTTGCTAGATGCATTTTTCTTAAAATCCCCGGAACTACATGAGATTTTTCAAGATCAAATTTATCATTATTGCCATATAAATTTGTAGGGGTTATTGCTATAAAATTTGTTCCATATTGCAAATTATAAGATTCACAAAGCAAAAGCCCAGCAATTTTAGAAACCGCATAAGGCTTATTAGAATATTCTAAATCTCCCGATAGCATTGCCTCTTCATTTGTGGGCAAAATAGCATTTTTAGGATAAACACTAGTGGAAGCAATAAAAAGCAATTTTTTTACCCCATGCAAATAAGCATTATGAATCACATTACACTCTATCATCAAATTTTGATAGATAAAATCGGCACGATAAGTATTATTAGCAACAACTCCACCTGCTTTTGCTGCCGACAATATCACATATTCAGGTTTCTCTCTGGCAAAAAAATCTTGCACTGCTTTTTGGTCAATTAAATCAAGATCTTCATGGGTCCTATAAACAAGGTTTGTATAACCTTGCCTCTGAAGCTCTTGAAGTATGGCGCTCCCAACCAAACCCCTATGCCCTGCAATATAAATTTTAGAATCTTTATGCATTAAAATCCTTTTATGCAATCATTAGTTGTAGCTTTAATATCTCTATCTGATAATATAGGATTGTTCGTCGGCCAATCAATTCCGATTCGAGAATCATTCCAAGCAAAAGTGAATTGATCATCTGCATCAACATAGCTCCCCTTATATGCACATTTATAATAATACACCGCACTATCACTACTCACATAATGAGCGTTACCAAAACCAGATGGAACCAAAATAATTTGCTGATTTTCTTGATTGATTATAAATTTTTCATATTTTAAATATGTTGGAGAATCTTTCCTGCAATCTACTACAACCTGATGAATTTCACCATAAACACAAGTAGCTAACTTATATGTCTTATGATCCCCATGAATTCCTCTAATCACATTGTGCTTAGAATAAATAAATTTATCATGTATAAATTGGAGATTATTTGGCAAAAGCTTATCAATAGCTTCACTTGTAAAAGCCGTCCAAATCTCACCCCTTAAATCTCTAAATTTATTTGGAGTGATAATATAAACCCCCTCTAAAACTTTCGATTCTTGTATGTCAAATTCAATAGCCATTATTATCTCCTATATTTTTCTTTTATACTCTTAGCTAAATCAATAGATCTTTTAATGCATACATCCATATTATAATACTCCCACTCACCAAATCTACCATGAGATAAAATTCCAAGTTGATTTAAATATGAAATCGCGCCCATTTTTGCTTGAGTATAGTTTAAATCAAAAAAAACATAAGCATGTTCTGTGACATTATAATCAAGCGGTTTTTTCAAAAATGGTATTTTTTGCCCTTCTTTCACTAGTTTATCATAAGAAATTTCACCTATAGCCTCTGTGGTGCAGAATTTTCCTTTTGGTGAAACTATTGCTCCAGTATTAGAAATCCTATGAAAACCTATGCTTGGATCTGGAATATAGCCCCAAGTAATATCCAAACTTCCATCCGTTTCCCAAAAAATATTTGTAACTTTATTGTATTTAAGTTTTTTAAAACAATTTAAAGCTTCAGTAGGAATATCTTTTAAAATTTTAGGAATTAAGTCTAATGGGCTTGTATTTATCAAAATATCATATTTTTTCTCACCATTGACAATCCACTGATTGTTTTCTTTTGCAATATCTTTTACTTCATAGCCTGTAAATATTTTAACATCGTCGCCTATAGCTTCTATAAAAGTATTTTGATTATTTGTTTTTGGATAATAAAAACTAGCATGAGACATTTTGTCGCTTGTTTTGTCAATCAACGATTTATAAAAACTCTCTTTGGTTGGAACAGGAAGCTTCATCTGTTTTTCATCTTCTATCCATACATTGTCCATATTTTTTGGTGCTATACCCCAAATTTTAGTATTATAAGGTATAAAATACTCTTTTGCTAGAGTTGGACCAAAATGATTTACAAACCACTCTTCGAGATTATTTCCTTTTTCATATGAAGCATTAAACATTTCATTGGTGATTTGAAAAGCTAAATTCGTATCAAAATCGTCAATTTCTTTAATTGAGAATTCTATAGGGTAACTAATCCAATGATTTTTAAAAAGAACCTCCGCTTTTCTAGGCATAAAATTCCATTTATCTTTACTTAATACAGTATTAAAAACAAATTCCAAAACATCATCAAATTTAGAATTAAAACAATGCCCTCCATTAACATGATATGGCATTCCATTAACATCTTTTGTTCTTGCTATACCGCCAACAACAGGCAATTTCTCCAAAACTTCTACTTCAAAATCATCTTTTAAAAGCCTAGCAACAGATAACCCAGAAATTCCGCCACCAATAATTCCTATTCTCATTAAAATATCTCCTAAAATAAATTAAACGAAATATACTAAAAAAATATTGTTTAGTCAAATTAAATAAACCGCTTATTACCAATTCTCATTTATTTAATCTCCTCCGATTTTTTCTATTTTATTCACCCACATTTTCTCTTTATCACTTTATCTTCTTGTGCTTTTCCTCTTTTTCCCTGACTCTTTATTTAACCCACACACTTCTTTTTTAAATTTAAAGCAAACAAGAGACAATTTCTTTTGCTTTCAATTTTCTTTTTTCTCTCTTTCTTTGCTCTCTTATCTCTTATTTTCTTCCCTCTTTCTTCTTTAACTTTCTCTTTTTTGCTAATTCCCTATTCAACCTTCCTACTTCAAACATAAGTGTAATATACCCACCTTTATACCAAGTCTTATCTGCTTTCATTAATGCTTCTCCTAGTTTATAAGTAAGACATTCTTTTTCTTTTAAAGATTCTTTATAATCAGGATAAGATTCTAAATTAGGGAGTTTAAGATTAGGATTCTTTTTAATAGTTTCTTGGTATTGTTGTTGTTCTTGTTTATGTTTATCTTTGATATAAGATAAAACATAAGGCATTCTAATATATCCTAGTAAAGATTTAGAATTTTCTATCATAGCTTGTCCTAGTTTATAGGAGAGATGATTGTGGATTCTATCTTTAGCAGTAGTAAGAGTATTAAGATAAGCAAGTTTTCCTTTAAAGCAAGAAGTATTTTGAATTAGATAAGAAGTGTTTGGATTAGAAATTAAAATCTT
Organism: Helicobacter pullorum; assembly: GCF_900638355.1. Taxonomy (GTDB): domain Bacteria; phylum Campylobacterota; class Campylobacteria; order Campylobacterales; family Helicobacteraceae; genus Helicobacter_D; species Helicobacter_D pullorum. The sequence goes on from NZ_LR134509.1 coordinate 1,588,004, forward strand.
GTTTTTAGTTCCTAGTTCTTTAGTTTTAGATTCTAATTGTTTGTTTTTTAGCTCTAGTTCTTTTTTAGTAGAATCTAATTGATTCTTAGTTTGAATTAATTCTTGATTCTTTGAAGTTAATTCTTGTTTAAGAGCATCAAGAGAGATTTTAGCAGCTTGGAGTTCTTGAGATTAGTTTTAGCTTCCGGCTGTTGCAAGTTTGGCTGCTGTTTATTTGATTGGGCAATCCCTTCTTCTTGTTTTGGCAATAAAGCTTCTATTTCTTTTTTGCAAGATAAAAACTCTTTATTATCTGGTTGAGATTTCAAAGAATATTGAATAAATTTTAGTGCATTAGAAGGATTTTTTTGAAAAAGAGAAATCTTAGCTGCAACATAGCTGATATTAGGGTAGTCAACACTAACATTTATGATATATTTGCTTCTTAAATCTTCATAATACTGCACTCTCCATGAAAATGCAGTATGAGGGCCATATAAACAATCAAAAAAATCCTCTAAATCCTCTTCTAAATATGACCTTAATTGTTTATCTATTTCTGTTAAACTACACATACTAAACATACAATCTAAAATAGCTATTTTATAAGCACTATTTTTTGGATCATAATTAAGAGCCAAATAAACATATTTAATGCTTTCTTCCAAAGAATATCCTAGCTTTTTTGAAAGAGCATATAACTTATAACAAGAATAAGCTTTTTGCAAATCATGCAAATTTAAACAATCTATATTTTTTTCAATATATTCAAACATTTCTTGAATAGTAAAAAAATCATGATAAGAAATAAGCAACTCTTTACCTGCTATCATTTCAGCACATTGGGAAAATATAGAAGAGCCTGTTGAATATATCTTAGAAGCATTAGACATGAAATTCATCTCAAAAAAAGCCCTTTCCATATCATTATATGCAGAATCAATAAAATCATCTGCTATATTTATAGTAGTTCCATTGCTATATTTTAATAAGTAATCTTTTAATAATTTATTTGCATTGATATCTTGACCAAATATAACAATATTATTACCATTACTAATCTCTCTTAAACCTATTTCTATAGCTAGCTCATAAGGAAAGTGTCGATTCCACATCCATATTTCAGGTGCTTTTTTAAAATCGCCCAAGACAACCTCTCCGCCTCTCATATGTAAAGCTATAAAATTTGCATTCAGTGATGAAAATATTTTCTTTGAAGCTTCTTTTATCAATTCGAATTTTTCAGAAAAGCAAATTTTATTATATGATTGTTTTAATTCTAATAAACAAGTACTTTTTTCACAATTTTGCAAATATTTATAAGGCCAAGTTTGATTAATATACCAACCCCATAATCTTGCTAATTCAATTGTCGTTATAGCTTTTAAATCCTTGTCATAAAAATCCCCATAATGACTTCTTATTCTAGAATCCACTATTAAATGATGCTCTAAAAATTCTTTTGTAAAAATATTTTCTGGCTTATCTATACTAACACTCATATAATTTTTATCATCTGATTTTTCAGAAACTTGAGCTCCTAATGTATCTGTGTCTGTATCTAGAGGCCATGCAAAAGCGAATTTGCCATCTATTTTCTCAGATAAATAAATAGCATTTATCATACTTGCTAACCGCATGCCAAAACCATCTGGCTTAGCTGCTACAATATAACCTTTTACTTTGCGCAAAAAAACCTCAACTTTAGCCAAATGAAAATAATTTCTTTCTTTTAAAAACAATTTAACATATCTTGCTTTTTGTCTTTGTAGAATTTCAGCTTCAAAAATAAGTTTTGCATCATCCCATTTGCATAATTCTTTTGATACTAATGTCCAGTTAACACCATCTAAAGATAAAGCAACTTGCATAGTTAAAGCCTTCTTTATAAAATGAAAAGTTGAGTTTATTCTATTTTTCACTCTAATATAATCAATATCACAAACTTCTTCCAAATCTACCATCCACCAAGGACTATCTTCAATATCTGTATGAAAGGCATAACATTCAATATTTATATTTTTGCTAATAGCTCTTTTTGCATCATTAATCATAGACCATCTAGAGATAGTACTCTGGATGGCATTTTTACCTTCTGCCAAGTCAACTAAATCTTCTTCTTTAAAAATCATTCTTACTTCTCCGAAAGTATTTTATTTATTTTATCTAAAATATTTTGCGTATACAAAGTAACCTCAAATTGCCCAATATGAACACCACCTGTTAAAAATTTTTTCATACCATAAATCAAACCATCTTCACTATTTTCCACTATCAACCCACCTCTATTCTCCAAAACATCATAAGCACATGGGAAGTTAGTGCTCACTATTGGAATCTTTAACACCAAAGATTCTAATAACACCAAACCCTGCCCCTCATGATTTGAGCTCATAACAAAACAATCGGCTCTTTTTAAATAAGGGAAGGGATTAAAAATCCTTCCAAGTAAAAAAACATTTTTTTGTAGATTTAATTCTCTAATCAAGGATTGTAACTCATTCTTCAATGGACCATCACCTAGAATCAACAATGATGTTTTAGGATGTTCTTCATTAATAACCTTAAAGGCTCTTATCAGTTTAGCCTGATCTTTTTCCACAGAAAGTCTTGCCATATTTATAAAGATTTTATAATCCTTTTTAAAGTATTTATTTTCAACTTCGCTATCTAATTGCTCATTTGATTTTCTTATAATCCCATTATAATCGATTGTATTTTCCAAGAAATCAAATTTCTCTTCACTTATATTATACTGCAATGCCAGATTCTTTTTGTTTTCTTCGCTAGTTTGCTTAGACACAGAAATAACCTTGTCATAATAATGATAACAATCAAAAATCTCTCTTAGTTGCGGAAATCTTTTTTTGAATTCTCCAAACATATCATTGTGTAAAAAGATTAGCTTCATACATTGAGCTCCATAGGCAAATAGTTTCACCCAATATCCATTATACCCCTCAAAATTAATCACCACATCAAAACGACTCTCTCCATATAATCTTTGAAAATCCCTTTTATAAAGATGCCAATAAATCCCCTCTTGCTCCTTGTTAGATCTTTTGAGTTTATAAACAGGATGATTATCGAGCCAATCTTCTTCTAAAGTAGCATTTTTAGCTCCTACTCTAGGCAAAACCTGAACTTTATCCTTAATCACTTCAAACTGCTCCATTCTTTCAGGAAACATCTCAATAGTTCCAGGGTCAATCGCTAAACAAATACGATATTCTTCTTGATTGAGACTATTTGCCAAATTTTGAATGGAGCTTGTAATACCATTTGGTATCATTGGTCCTGCATAAAACAATAAATTCTTCTTTTTATCGGGTTTATACAAAAACTTTTCATCATAATCATCAAAGAAAAAGAAATCCACAACACGCTTAGTAGCATTTCCATCTTCATAAGGGAAAAACTTCTCTTTTAAATGCTCATAACGATTCTTTTTATTTAAAAACTCCTCATTAGACAAAAGCTCTAACACCTCGCCAATGTTATTGCAATGATTTTCACTCAACTCTTCAATTTCAAAGTATAACCCCCTCTCTTGCTTGTATTCTTCATAATCATAAACGAAATAGATAATAGGTCTATCTAAAACCATAAAATCAAAAGCGATGCTAGAATAGTCTGTAATTAAAATATCCACTATACTTAGAAGCTCATTAGTGTCTATATCTCTATCATTTGCACTACAAAAATTTAAATTTTGCCCCCCTATGTATTTCAATATCTCATAATGCCCTCTAAAAAGAATTTTAAAGGGCATCATAGAAAGCATTTTTAGATATTCCCCAATAGCTTCTGCTTCAAATTTTGCATTACCAAAAGTCCCTCTAAATGTAGGGGCATAAAGCACTACTTTTTCTCCTTCCTTGATATCAAAACGAGCTTTCAATTCTTGATTTTTTTGAAGCGTAATATCTATCCTAGGATACCCCGTAATGAGTGCCTTACCACTATAAATGCCCTCTATGTCATAGTCTTTTATGATTACATTTTCCACAAAGTTGCTGGGGTTAATAATATGCGTTGTTTGTAAAAAGTTTCTTTGAGTATTATTGTGCTCCATAAACTTTGTTTTAATATATTTGCCAAGCATTTTCCATGGAGTTCCATGCCAAGTATTAAGATACTTTTGCTCCTCTCTTCTAATAAAATAAGATGGAAATGTTGAATTATTAATCAAAAACTCTGCTCTTGCAAGATATCTTAAATACCCCCAACTTTCCTTTTTAACCAAAATTAAATTTTTCATTTTTCTAAATTCAGGCTTAATGTCTTGTGCGCTATCAATAACCCAAATGTGTGTAAAATCTTTAAATTGGGGATGATGGATACAATATAAAAAAATTGCATAAGGATTACAACTCATCAATCTCCCATGAAAAGATTCATATAAAATTGTTTTAGTTAATATGGAGGTGTTTTCAAGATAATGTGTATATATTGCTTGTTGTTTAAAAGATTTATTTTTTAACTTTTCATCATCAACTCCATAAGGCTTTTGATAAGTTATTTGTTGCTCCAAAAACCTTTCACAAGCTTCTTGAAATCTTCCCATCATTTTTAAACAATATCCCAATCTATAATGCCAAAATTGTTTGTATTCACTGCTGCGATTAACCGCTTGCTGATAACTTTGAGCTGCTTTGCTATATTCTTTTTTTCTCTCATAAATAAACCCTAATCTATAATGTGTATAGGGTCTATGATAATTTATTTCTAATGCTTTGTTGTAATATTTTTCGGCATTATCCCAATCATATAGGCGATCATAACTCATGGCTATTTTATAGAGAAAATCCTCATCTTCTCTAGCTTTACCATTTTGCTCATACCATTCCAAATAAGCACTATTTGCCTCTTTCCAATAGCCTCTTTGCTGATGAAAAACCCCCACGCCAAATCGCTTAGAATCTAGCTTACCATCTAACAACATTGCATTCTCATAAGCTTCCTTGGCTAAAGCAATATTACTTACGCCTTCTTCCTCCCTTTCATAGCAAAAGCCCATTTTATAATAAAGCTCTGCATGAGTATGATCTTTATGCTCTACAAAATCTAATGCCTGTTGATACGATCTTGCTGCCTCTTGAAATCTAAGCATCATCTCAAGTGCAACAGCAAGATTTTTATAAAGAATAAAATTACCACCCCTCTTGGCAATTTCCGCTTTAATATCTTCAACTTCTTTCCACCAAATTTTCCCACGAACCTCAGTACCAAAATTTAAATGATTTTTGGCTTGTATTAGCTGCTTTTTCCAACCCTGTTCATTAGGTTTTAATATCGTTGCATTTTCTATAAAATCTCTAGCGTTATTCCAATCTTGCTGCTTAAAATAACACATCCCTATTTTAAAATAACATTTTGCATGGTCTTTATTATATTTAAGTCCTTGCAAATAATGATTAAGTGCTTTTTGATAATTTTTATAACGATGATAATATAGCATTCCAACTAAATAATTATAAATAAACAATAATCTCACAACAATAATCCTCCATATTAAATCTTATTTGATTTTGCATATTTTTCCACAAAATTGCCTTCACCATATGTGACTAACTCATTTAAAATTCTTTGTTGTTGAGATAGAGAATATCTACTCATTAAAAGTTTATATAAATGTATAACAAATTCTTCTTGGTTGGTTATAACAGCATTTGGAGTATCTAATACACTATCAAAAATAGATTTGGGCTTCTTCCAATCTATGCCATAATTTTCACTCAGATATAAGTCTGCATTTTCTGCTCCAAGAAATATCTGATTTAAAAATAGATATTCTTTTAGCGAAAATTCTGTATTAAACCATTTAGCTTTTGCTCCGAGATGATAAACTTTTTTTCCTTCCCTATAATGAATGAAGATATCAATCAAGATTCCATTAATATGTTTTACCTTGAAAATTCCAGGGGTATTAAATTCATGAATACAAAATACACCCTCTTTACAAATAAGTTTAGCTATATCACACTTAATATCCTCTTCAAAAACACCAATATCAATATCATAATCATGAGACAATATTTTGCCTTCCCTCACACAACCCAAAAAAGTTCCACTTACTAAAAATATTTTAATATTGTATTTTTTAAAAAAATCACTTATATCCTTCAATGCCTTTTCCGCATCGCCCTCATTAAAAATTTTTTTATGTATTTTATTTTTATTATTTCCATTGTCTCCCAATATCATTTCTTGAAGATATTTTTTGCTTTTTTCATAAACTTTCGCTTTATTTGCAGCATTTATTAAATATGTAACAATTTGTTTATTTTGCAATCTATTAATCTTAAAATATAATTTTTCCATTCTCGCAAAATCTGATGAATTTTCCACTATTTTTCCCAATGCCAACCAAATTTTACCCCTATAACAAACCTGCAATAAATCTTCTAAAACTGTCCAAGCTTGTTCTTTGTTACCCAAACAATATAAAATTTGCGATTTTAATATAACTCCATCTGCATGATTAGCAAACTTTTTTAAAAAGACATCAATAAAACCCAAACTCTCTACATACTTAGCATAAAAGAAATTTAGCTCAGCCAAGTAAAAATAAGCAAATGGATTATTAATTTTCATTAATACTTTTATATACTTCTCCACTTTATGGTGTTCATTTTTATCTTGCATATTCAAATTAATCAAAAAACATATAAACTTAGAAAAAACTAGACAATCTTTAGTTTCTCTCCAAGTTTTTTTAAAAATTCTTTTAAGACTCATACGCGAATTCTTTCAATAAGGGCTGTTGTTGAAATGCTCGGCGTTCTTGACAAATACACAACCTCCACAATATCTTTAAATTCATCAAACTTCCCCTGCCAATCATCACCCATGACTAGTATATTTGCCTGATATTTAATTAAATATTCTCTCTTTAACTCTAAAGACTCTTCTAAAAATGTGCCCGTAACAAACTTAAGGGATCTAACAATAGCCTCTCGTTCAAATTCTTGATATATCGGATAACGCCCTTTTTTAGAAAAATTTAACTCATCAGAAGAAACCCCTACAAACAACTCATCTCCAAGTTTTGAAGCTCTATCCAAAATCATTAAATGCCCAAAATGAAATAAATCAAAGGTTCCAAAAGTTATAACACGCTTCACTTACTCTCCAAACTACCATCAAAAAATAACAAGGTAAATCTAACATAATTCTTCTAAAATCCGTATCCTATCTAAAATAAAATTAATAACTAATTAACCCCCCCCCCCCCCCGACATTTCAAAACTGTTTCACAAAACCAAAAAAGCACAAATCGCAAATCTCTTTGCACATATTCTTTTGCAATCTCCACACTCTCTTTATCTGTGCTTCCATCATCAACTAAAACCACCTCTAGATTCTGATAACTTTGATTAAGTATAGCTTCCAAACATTCCCGCAAAAACCTTGAGGCATTATAAATAGGCACTATCAAACCAACTTTTTTAAAATTCACTTACCATCCCTTAGATCGTTTAAATAATTTTATTATACAATTTCAAAATACAAAAAATATTTAGGAACTATTTTGTTTGCTTCAACTTCAAAAAAACTTTTACATAGCATCAAAAGCTTTTATCCAAATGCTATTCTATATCATTCAAAACAACTCAAAACAACTCAAAATATTCTTGTTTTCCTAGGTTGGGGGCGTAAAAAATCTGGGCAAAACGCCATTGCACTTGCTAAAAAATTTCATGGTAATTATCTCTTGCTCGAAGATGGCTTTATCCGCTCCTTTGGCTTAGGGTGCGAGGGCTCTCCTAGCTTCTCACTTGTGCAAGATAGAATCGGTATTTATTATGATTCCACCACTCCAAGCGAATTAGAAAATCTCCTCAATACCTACGATTTTCACGCTAACCCTGCCCTGCTAGAAACCGCCAAAGAAGCAATCAATCTCATTACCACACACCATATCTCCAAATACAACCACGCTCCTGAAGTCCCGCTAGATTACTTTACTGCCACAGATTCCACAAAATCTAGAGATTTTATAGATTCCTCAAAAAATTCCGCAACCTTATCTGATTTGACAAATTCACCTTATTTTGAAATTTCTCCTAATTCTACTGCCAAAAAACCACCAAAAAACCACCAAAAAACCACCCCCTATTTACAAGAATCATCCCCTTTGATTGATTCCACAGCCCAAAGCCCAACCAACCAAAATTCTACCATCAACCCCTCCCCTAGTAATTCCACACCCCAAAAAACCACCCAAAAGAATCCCAAAAGAATCCTCATCATCTCCCAAACCAAAGGCGATTGTAGCCTTACTTATGGTTCTACTAGCAAATTTACTACAACCCAAATTATCCAAGATGCCCTAGCAGAAAATCCAGATTCTGAAATCTATCTCAAAATCCACCCCGATGTGCTAAGTGGGCGTAAAGAATCTGATTTCAATCCAAGCGAGATTCCTCCACAAATCAAGCTCATTACCGAAGATTTCAATCCCATTTCTTTGCTCAAGCACTTCCACAAAGTCTATACCAAAACCTCCCAAATGGGCTTTGAAGCTCTGCTTGTAGGCTGTGAATGTGTATGCTATGGAATTCCCTTTTATGCTGGTTGGGGACTCACAATAGATAAGCAAACTTGCCCTAGACGCACAAGAAAATTAAGCCTAATAGAAGTCTTTGCTGCAAGCTATATTCTCTACTCTTGCTACTACAATCCTATTTATGACAAAAAAAGCGATATTTTAGATACACTAAAAACCATTATTCGCTACAAACATTTCTACACAAAAACACAAAAAAAAGCCTTTATGTTTGGGTTTTCTTTATGGAAGCACTCCTTTATCTCACCCTTTATGCCAAACTTCAAGCCACAAAACATTATTTTTATCAATCCCTTTTTTACTTCCCATTTCAAATCCGCCCTCAAAAAAGGCTTACGCCAAGAAGCCCTTAATTGCGAAATTTTCATTTGGGGACGTAAAAACTTTGGCAGAATCGAATCCTTTGCCAAAGAAAACGCAATCCCCATTACACGCGTAGAAGATGGCTTTATCCGCTCTATCTCTCTTGGCTCTGACCTCACACGACCCTTTTCACAAGTTTTTGATTCAAGCGGAATCTACTTTGATGCCACCGCCCCAAGCGAGCTAGAAGAGATTTTAAATCACACCGATTTTAGCCCAACCCTACTCAATGAAGCTAAAATCCTAAAAGATAAAATCCTTGCAAACAAAATCTCAAAATACAATACCAACTCTCACAAATCCCTAAATCTCCCACAAGACAAGCCAAAAATCCTCATCCCCGGACAAGTCCAAGATGATGCTTCTATCCTCTATGGGGCAAATGGACGCACAAATCTCTCTTTACTCCAACAAGTGCGAGAAGAAAACCCAAATGCCTATATCCTCTACAAGCCCCACCCCGATGTGCTAAGTGGCAATCGAATCGGACATATCCCTGATTCTACCGCCCTGCAATACTGCGATGAGATTCTCACTGGCGTTAGCCTCTCATCTTGCCTAGAGGCTGTTAATGAAGTGCATACTCTAACTTCTCTAAGCGGTTTTGAAGCCTTGCTTTATGGCAAAAAAGTCGTAACTTATGGAATGCCCTTTTATGCTGGTTGGGGGCTCACAATAGATAAGCAAACTTGCCCTAGACGCACAAGAAAGCTAACCTTAGAACAACTCATCGCTGGAGCATATATCCTCTATCCCCGCTATATCCACCCCAAAACACTTTCTCTCTGCCACCCAAATGTCCTTATTGATGCCCTAGAATCCGAAAGACAAAAACTCCAAAACAACAAATTCTACGCTTTTAAAAAACATCTTTATGCCAATCTCTCCCGCAAAACCCAAAAGATTCTAAGAATTTTAGCGATTAAATAAGATTCCTACTCCAATGCGATTAATCGAATTATTATAATCCCCCAAACTCTCGCCATAACCATTAAAAAACTGCAAATAAAAATACAGATTCTTATAAATCGGGTAAGAATAATCTAATAAAATCGAACCTCGGTTATCACTCCTAAGATTATTTCTCCAAGTTGCTGTTATTAGGTGCTTTCTCCACAAATACCCCACACTAAGCTCCCCATATCCCAAATAAGAGGCAATATCGGGATTATCATCTTTATTTGGATCTTCTGGGATTCTATACCACGCCTTAAGCGACATTGCAAAATTTTTATACCCATAAATTCCCTCTACAAAGATTCTATCCCAACTCCTCGAACTTCCCAAATCTCCACCATTGCTTTGGTGCAAATACCCAAAATTCACTCTATCAAAAAACACATCATATTTCTCAAGCGGATAGCTTAGATACAAACTTGGAGCATAATTGCTCTCCCTAAAGGGCTTGGAATTTTCCGAATCATAAAGCTGCCAAAAACTCTGCTGCGTATAGGCAAAATACAAATCCAAGTCCTTCAAAAACAAATCATCAAAAAGCCGCTTTTTAATGCTAATTTGGAATTTCACTTCAGTTTGTTTTCTCTGATTTGGCTCTTTTGAAGAGCTAATATTAAGAGGCATAATATAATTAAACTTATCTGGTTCAAAGCCCAACAACCCGCCCATAAATCGATTGCGTTCAAACCTTCCCTCATAGAGGCTTTTCTCTTCAAATTCTGGTGTGGATTCTGCTGAAGATTCTGTCAATATAGGCTTTTTGGTTGTTTTGAGAGATTGCGCAAGTTTTTCACTCTTTGTTTCTGTATTTTGCGTTTTTGGAATATCAGAATCTTTTTGGATAATTGTGATATAAAACTTCTCATTTTTATCTAATTTTAATGTAATATTATCTGTTGCTTTGCTATCAATATCGACTACTTCCCTAATCTGCATATCCTCATCCAAAATAAGAATCTTGAGATTCTTCTTTGGTGCAAACTCCAAATCCTTAATATCCTCAAAACTCTCCGCAAAAGCAAAAAGCCCCAAAAAACACACAAACAAAATTTTTCTTAACAAATCCAAACCTCTAATCACAATAATTTTATGGATTTATTATTATACAAGCAAATAAAAGATAGAATACTTAATTTTAGACTTAAAAAGTTTTGAGGGTATAAGCAGTATTATGAGATATGTTGTTGAAGCATTATTCTTGCGAGAATTAAAAACGCGTTTTGGTAAGAATCGGAGATTAGGATATTTTTGGGTTGTTGGTGAGCCAATGACTCATATTCTCTTTTTTTTGGTGATTTTTACCCTTATTCGCGCAAGGACAATTCCACAAGTCCCGATAGAAATGTTTTTGGTGACAGGATTTGTGCCATTTTTTATGTTTAGAAATATCGTAACACAAATTATGGCGGGCGTCCAAGCCAATAGAGCATTGATTGCCTATAAACCTGTCAAGCCTATTCATATTTTTATTGCAAGAACTCTCCTAGAAATGTGTATTTATTTTGCTGTTTTTGTGCTTTTTATGGCAGGTTTTGGCTGGTTTTTGGATTTGCCTATTTTGCCGGTGCATTTTTTGGAAGTCTTTATTGCATTTTTGGGTTTGGCATTTTTGGGATTTGCCTTGGGGGTTTGTTTGGCATTTTTAAATAGCGAAGTAGAATATGCACAGATTTTTATCAACTATGGCATCAATATTTTATACTTTGGTTCAGCGGTTTTGTATCCTTTGTGGATTATGCCTGATTATATTATTGAAATCTTGCTTTACAATCCTGTTTTGCAATTTCTTGAAATTTTAAGAGAGAATTATTTTGATGGTTATCCTCAAATTGATGGAATTAGCTTCACCTATCCACTCTCTTTTGGTGTTATTTTGCTTTTTATAGGGCTTTGGTATTATTATTTCCGCTATAAATATTTAGGACAAATCCGATGATACAACTCAAAAATATTACCAAATCATACCCCCTAAGCAATGGGCAAAGGCATTATGTTTTTAAAGATTTGAACTTTACCTTTCCTGATGAGTGCAGCATTGGTTTAATGGGTAGAAATGGTGCAGGCAAATCAACTTTAATGCGAATCTTAGGCGGAATGGATATGCCTGATAAAGGCAAAGTTATCACAGACAAAAAGATTTCTTTCCCCATTGGACTTGGTGCATTTTTTCAAGGCACACTCACAGCAAGAGACAATATCAAATTCCTTACAAGAGTTTATGGTTACAGAGGTGAGAAGCTAAAAGAAAAAATCGCCTTTGTAGAGGAATTTGCTGAAATTGGAAAATTTTTTGATGAACCTATCAATGTGCTTTCCTCGGGAATGAGAGCAAGGGTTTCTTTTGGCATGAGTATGGCATTTGACTTTGATTATTATCTAATTGATGAGGCAGGTGCTGTTGGCGATCCTGCTTTTAAGCAAAAAAGTGCTAAAATTTATCAAGAAAAACTTAGCAAATCCAAAGTCATTCTTGTCTCCCATAGTGTTGCAGAAATACGCAAATGGTGTGACAAAATTATCCATCTTGAAAATGGGATTGTGAAGGTATATGATGATGTGGAAGAAGGCATTAGAGCCTATCAAGGAAAATAAATGGAGAAATTAAGACTTTTATTTCAAAAGCAAAAAGCAAAAAAAATATCTACAATTTTAATGAGCTTTAATATTGTATATATTCTAATGATTCCGGTAATTTTATATTATCTATTTATTGCAGCTGATCGGTATGTGAGTTCCATTACATTGAGTGTGCGTTCTATGAATAGCGATATTGCGCCTGTAAGCGGATTAGCGTCATTAGTTGGAATCAATACGGGCGCCAGGGAAGATGTTTTGTTTTTACAAGAATACATTCATTCACTTGATATGCTAAAGATTCTTGATAAAGATATTCACCTAAAACTTCTCTATCAAGCCCAACAAAAAGATCCTTTCTTCGCCCTATCAGAAGAATCCGACCAAGAAAGATTCCTCAAATTCTACCAAGATCGAGTTAAGGTTATTTTTGATGATACTTCAGGATTGCTAAAAGTTGATGTAGAGGGCTTCACCCCTCAAGATGCACAGATTATTGCCAATGCTATTTTAAAAGAATCCGAAAAATTTGTTAATGAAGTTTCACATAAAGCTGCAAGGGAGCAAATGGCATTTGCAGAAAAGGAATTACTCAAAGCTAAAGAAAGATTGCAAAATGCAAAAAACAATCTTTTAGCCTTTCAAGCTCGGTATGGCGTTTTTGACCCACTCAAACAAGCTGAAGCCAAAGCAAGTCTCACTAATACCATCGAAAGTCAAATTGCCACCAAAGAAACTGAACTTGCAACAATGCAGAGTTATCTTAATGAAAATGCACCACAAATTATTATGCTAAAAGCAGAAATTGAAGCACTCAAAGAACAGCTAAACAAAGAAACTTCCAAAATCGTCTCATCAAAAAATACAAAAAGACTTAATGATTTAGCTGCTAAATTTCAAGATTTGACGATTGAGGCACAATTTGCACAAGATGCCTACACTGTTGCTTTAACCTCCATTGAAACAACACGCATCGAATCTAGCCGCAAGATTAAGCAACTAGTCGTGATTCAAGGCGCCAATGAACCACAATCACCTACCTATCCAAGAAAATTATATAATATTATTACTATTTTTGTGATTCTTTCTGTTTTATACGGAATCATAAAACTTATCACAATGATTATAGAGGAGCATAGATACTAATGAAAAAGCTATTACAATTCTTATTTACCTTTACATTTTTATCCCATTTTGTTTATGGAGTTGATGTCTCTTCTATTACGAGCGTTCCTAGCTCTTCTGCTGCACAAAATATCCCAGCAGATTTACAAACCACAACACCAAGTGCAACCAACACATTCACAAATACCCCACAAACACAACCAATGCAAAATCCACAACCTCTCCTGCCACCCGTCTTTGGTGCTCATTTATTTAGCGGGAATTTCACACAAGCTTCCCAATCTCTTTACAACCCTGATTATAAAATCGCAGTGGGCGATAAAATTAACTTTAGAATGTGGGGAGCTGTTGAGTTTCAACAAGAATTAATGGTCGATTCTCAAGGCAATGTATTTATCCCCAATGTAGGCGCTATTAATTTATTAGGAGTGCGTAATGGGGATTTGGTAAAAGTCCTCAAAAAAGGCATTTCAAGAATCTACAAACAAAATGTTTTTGTTTATGCAGATATGAATGTTTATCAAAATGTTTCTGTTTTTGTGACAGGAAATGTCAATAAACCCGGTCTTTATCAAGGATTAAGCTCTGATTCTATTGTGCAGTATTTAGACAAAGCCTCAGGGATTAATTTGGATTATGGAAGCTTTAGAAATATTGAAGTTTTAAGGGATAATAAAGTCGTTTTGGAAGTGGATTTGTATGACTTTCTCTTTAGTGGCAAAATACAGCTTTTCCCCTTTAGAACCGGAGATGTTATTTTAGTCAAAAACCTTGAAAACTATGCTTTTGCAGAAGGCGATGTTCAAAAACCTTTTAGGTTTGAATTAAAAGAAGACATTAAAACCCTCTCTGATTTAGCAAGAGTTTCTGGAGCCAAACCCATCGTAACAAACGCGATTGTCCGCTCTTACCTTTCAAATAATAAAATAGATATCAATTCCTATAAACAAAAAGAATTCTCTGAAGTCGCATTAAAAGTAGGTGATGAAGTGGAATTTCGCCCCGATTATAGTGCTGAAAATATTACAATCAAGATTGAAGGGGAACACAATGGAATGCACTCTATGGTTGTCAAAAAAGGCACAACTTTAGCCGAAGTTGTCCTTCGCGTTAAACCCAATCCACAATCCAATATGGACGCTATCCAAGTTTTCCGCCAAAGTGTCGCACAAACCCAAAAAAGACTCATTGATGCACAACTCAAAGAGCTAGAAACCTTAGCCCTTACCTCATCTTCTGTAACAGCTCAAGAAGCCTCTATGAGAGCTAGCCATTCCAAAATGGTGCTAGAGTTTATCGAAAGAGCCAAGAATCTTACCCCCAAAGGACAGATTGTTCTTGAAAATAAATCCGCTTATGCAACAACCATACTTGAAGAAGGCGATATTATCAATATTCCAACAGCCAACAACCTTGTTTTAGTCCAAGGGGAAGTGGCATTACCCGGTGCTTTCATCTATGAAGAAGATAAGAATCTTGATTATTACATTAAATTAGCTGGTGATTTTACCGAAAGAGCCAACAAAAAACGCATTCTTGTTATCCGCGCAAATGGCAAGGCAGAAAGATACGATGCAAGTTGGTATGCCTTTGCTAGCGCTCCTAGCTTAAAGCCCGGAGATTCTCTACTTGTATTGCCTGCTATTGAAACAGGAAGAGGATTACAAATTACAAGCGTGTTAGCCCAAATTCTTTATCAAATTGCAATTGCTACAAGCGTAGTGTTAGATATTAACAACAACTAATCAATGCAGCTAAAAAAGGTAATCCAACAATTCAAAAACCGCAAGGTCTTGCTCCTGCAAGGACCTGTTGGACCCTTTTTTTATCATTTTGCAAAGAGCTTAAAAAACAATCAAGCACAAGTTTATAAAATCAACTTCAATGGAGGGGATTTTATTTTCTACCCCTTTGGTGCAAAATCTTATAGAGGTTCTTTGCAAAATTTCGAATCTTTTTTGCAAGATTTTTGTAAAATTCACAATATTGATTGCATTATTATGTTTAATGATTGCCGCCCTATCCACAAAATAGCCATACAAGTAGCGGATTGTTTGGGGCTTCAAACTTACATTTTTGAAGAAGGCTATATCCGCCCAAACTTCATTACTTTTGAAAATAAAGGCGTCAATGCAAATTCTACCCTCCCAAAAGATCCTAATTTTTATTTAACCTACAAAGAAAAATCAACCTATAAAGAAAAAAATGTCAAGCACAGCTTTCGAAATATGGCTTGGTTTGCATTTTTGTATTGGTTTAATTCATTTTTATTTGCTTGGTATTTTAACAACAAACTTCACCACAGAAGTTTGAGCTTTACAGAAATGTTTCCTTGGTTTTTATCTTTTCTTAGGAAGCAGTGGTATAAAATTAGCGAAAAAGAAGATAGAGAATTCATTTTGGATTCTAAGGAAAACTATTTTGTGCTTATTTTGCAAGTTTATAATGATACACAAATCAAAAATCACTTTGAAGGCAGAAGGATTGAAAATTTCATCAAAAACTCTATCCGCTCTTTTGCCAAATATTCCAAAAAACAACATTTTTTAGTTATCAAACACCACCCAATGGATAGAGGATACAAAAACTACAAGAAATTTATCAAGCGTCAAACTCGCAAATACAATGTTACTCAAAGAGTTATTTATATCCACGAAATCCATCTACCAACACTTCTTAAAAATGCCCTTGGTTGCGTAGTTATCAATAGCACTACCGGGCTTTCTAGCCTTTTACATAAATGCCCAACAAAAGTATGCGGAAATGCTTTTTACAATATCTGTGGTTTAACCTATCAAGAATCTCTCAATAAATTTTGGAAAGCCGCTAAAAAATTCAAAATCAACCAAAATCTTTTTGAACGCTTTAGAAGCTATCTGATTGATAATGTTCAAATTAATGGGAGTTTTTATGGGAAATTAGCAGCTAAATGCCCCCCCCCTCACAAAATCTCAAGCCAAACTTTAGCAAAAACGAAAAAAGATTTTAGCCCAAAGCCCTAAACAAAATCCCTATTCATACTTTTCTCTCCCACTCATAGGCACTTTTACAAATCAACTCCAAATCATTGTATTTTGGCTTCCAATTAGTGTATGTTAAAATTTTATGATTATTGCTTACAAGCATAGCAGGATCTCCCGCCCTTCTAGGCTGAATCTCAACCTCAAAATCCACTCCGCTCACTTTTTTGACACATTCAATCACTTCTTTAACACTAAATCCAACTCCATAGCCAACATTATAAATTTGTGATTGCCCTTCTTTCTCTAATGTTTTAAGCGTTTCAAAATGTGCATTTGCCAAATCATCGATATGGATATAATCCCTAATGCAAGTCCCATCCTTTGTAGGATAATCTTCTCCAAAGATTCCCATTTTCTCACGCTTTCTGCAAGCACACTCACACGCCACTTTAATTAAATGAGTAGCATTTTTACTTCTCTGTCCAAGCCCACCTTCACTCAAAGCACCAGCGACATTAAAATACCGCAAAATTACACTTCTAAAATTTGGATTTGCTACTTCAAAATCCCGCAAAATCTTCTCTACCATTAGTTTAGATTCTCCATAAGGATTGATAGGCAAAGTTTGGGATTCTTCAGAGATTGGCTCACTAAAATTAGGCTGCCCATAAACTGCGGCAGTAGAGCTAAACAAAAGCCGATTCACTCCATATTTAGCCACTACTTCTAAAAGCCTCAAAGTATTAGCAACATTATTATTATAATACAACAAAGGATTGACAACGGATTCTGAAACGACCAAACTCCCTGCAAAATGCACAATCCCATCAATCTTATGCTTCAAAAAAATTGTCTCCAAACAACTGCTATCCCCAAAATTACCTTGAACAAACTCTATTCTATTTGGAAACTTTTTTTGCAAAAATTGTATATTTTCCAAAAAACCCGTGCATAGATTATCCAAAACAATGATTTTGCAATCACTATTTTTCAAAAAACAATACGCCGTGTGCGACCCGATAAATCCTGCTGCTCCAGTAAAAAAATAAGTTTGCATCAAAAATCCTTTTTATAATTGCTTACCTATTGTTTGTTCATTCAAACGCTTTCTCAACATCAAATCGATGATAGGTTGCTCTCTTGAATTTGCCCTTTTGCAATGATCTTTTTGGAAAAAATCTGTAATTTTTATCACAACTTTAGCCCATTTTTTATCCCGCTCTCTCCAAGCATGCGATGAAACTGATTCCCAAGCATAACCATTAAAAAGCGCAGCATTCACAAAATGGTCCAAAGCTCTAACCCCTTGACGCACGCGACTAACCTTGCCAAAAGTCCCCACAAAAACAATTAGTAAATAGCCAATAATCATCAAAGGCACCAAAGCACACAATAGCAATGTCCCAGCCAACTTCTCTTTCATAAAGTTCAATTTTCTCTTTTAGTAAATTTAATATTCATTCCATTTGCAGAGCGAATCGTCAGCCGACCCACAATATCTGGCACGAAATTTTCTTGTAATTCTAGCTTATACTCCCTTAAAATACTTGCTAAAATCAGAATGGATTCTTGCATAGCAAACCCTTGCCCTATACAAATCCTCTCACCCATTCCAAATGGCAAATAAGTATCTTTAACAATCTCTTTATCAAAGCGTGTTGGATCAAATTCGTGAGGATTCTCCCAATAATCACTATGCCTTTGAATAAGCCATGGTGCCACCACTACACCAGAACCACTTTTAATAAGTTTGTTACGCATTTTTGTATCTTTTTTAGCCGTCCTTGCAAAAAACCCAACAGGTGGGTAAAGCCTAAGAGATTCTTTAAAAACATTTGTCAAATACTTCATTTTTCTTAGATGCTGGATGCTAAAAGATTCTTTGCCTGCCACCTCCATAATCTCTTGATAAGTAAGCTCTTGCTCTTTTGGGGAGATACTCAAAATATAAAGCGTCCAAGTCAATGAACTAGCTGTTGTTTCATGCCCTGCTAGAAACAACATTGCCACTTGATCCAAAATCTCTTCAAAACTAAATGGTTTTCCACTCTCCACCTCAACCACTGCTAGCAATGAAGATAAAATATCCTGATATTCTCCACCCCCACCTTGATGAAACAAATCATAACGCGGCTTAATAATATTGCTCAAAACTTCCCTAATGCTCTCTCCGGCTTTTATTCTCTTTCTTTCTCCCATTAGATTTGTAATCCATTGTGGAATCTTAAACATCTTCTTAATAGCCGTATGCACCGTTTCTTCTTGAAAAATCACAAAAGATTCTAGAATTTCCTTCCCTTTTATTTCATCAAGCTTTTGAGACATAATTGTGCGAAAAATCACATCAGCCGTCACAAAAGTCATCAATTCATCAACCTCGATGATAGCATTATTAGGATATGCTCTAAACTTTATCATCAAATCCTCTACTGCCTCATTCATCAATCCAAAAACCTTTGTGATTCTAGCCTGCTCAAAAGAAGGACGCAAAAGCTCTCTTTGTTTTTTCCACACTTCGCCATTCGTGGTAAAAATGCTCTCCCCAAGCAAGGGACTTAACAAAAAATGCAATAAATCACTTTTTGGAAATTCCCTCACCTCATCAACCATAACGCGTCTTACATCTTTTGGATTATTTGCAATATACAAATCAAAACCCGGCATTTTTACCCTGCCTGATTTCATCTTATAGCTTTTTTCATACAAACCATCTAACCAAGAACGCCTTTTTAAGAAAAAAGTTGTCCATAAAGTCGCTTTTGTTTTATGCGGTTTTGGAAAAAACGGACATTGCCCCATTACCTACCTCCTTTTATTTTTTGTTCCAAAATTTTTGGACCACCAACAAAATTGAAATAGTCATATTCTCCGCTAATTTCTGTGGCATACAAATAAAGAAAATGTGCCAAATACCAATTATACCGAATCTTCGCATAAGTCTTAGGCAAAAAGAGTTTATGGAATCTTGGCGATAAATAGCAAGGCGGATTCTTACAAGCAACGCCAGAATCTCTAAAAAAATCCAATAATGGGAAGCAAGCACCATCAATTTTGGAAGTATAATCAAACCACACTACTTTAGAATCTCCAAGTATCGCTAATTCTTCTTTGAATTTTTTACACTCCTTTTGAAAGCTGACAAGCGGGATACATTGCCCAAGAGTAAGAATCTTTAGTTTCTCCCAACTTAAACACTCCTTTTTGCACTGCTCAATAACCCTTGCTGCGACACTCACTGCAAAAATTGTTCCAACACTATGAGCACAAAGAATTACCTCATCTTTATTTGATTTAAGAGACTGCATGATCTGCCCCAAAAACCCCTCCAAAAGCCTCTCCACACCTTCAACTTCGCCAAGTGCATACTTCGCACAAAAAACATAAATATTAGATAGCCAAAATACCGCTAGCCTCTTACCGCCCCACAAAATCACTCTAGTAGCAACCCACAAATAAAACAATACCACCAAAGTAGCCAAATATACATTCCATTTTTCTAAAAAATCCCAAAGTATATAAGCACTAAAAAATACCATCGCATAACTGCTTATAAAATACACAATAGGGTATAATCCAGCAAGCAGTTGCGTTTTGGATTTTTGAATAAATACCTTAACAATCCCAGAAAAAATATAAGCTCTCAAAAAATAAATAAAATCACAAATGAAATCCCACAAACTCTTAGACCAGCACTTCTGCACCAAATCACTCCAATCCAAAAAGTAATAATTGCTCACAGAATGCTTAGAAACAATCTTGCAAAAAGCATTTTTTTTTCCTTGCAAAGTTTCTTCAAAACACAAAGCAGAAAGCTTTAAATCCAAATGATTAATTTTATTTTGTTGATTGAGATTTTTTTTTAATAGTTTATAATAATAGCGACAACTGCGAGGATCATACCCTGCGATATAAAACACATCTCTTTGTAACATAGCATTCTTTTGGTTAGTGAATTAAAATTTTATTATAAAGCAGAATATTTTAAAAAGAGTTAATTTAGATAGGCTAGTTAAGCGTTTTTAGAGAAAATTAAAGTGGGGTGGGCGATGGGAATCGAACCCACGACCCTCAGGACCACAATCTGATGCTCTAACCGACTGAGCTACGCCCACCACAAATACAAAAATGGTCGGGGCGAAAGGATTCGAACCTTCGACCCCTTGGTCCCAAACCAAGTGCGCTAACCAGACTGCGCTACGCCCCGACAAAATAAAAAAATGGAGTAGAATTATAATCTTAAAAGTATAAAAAGTCAAGAAAGCATCAAAGATTCCACAAAGGAATCTTTAAAAACTAAAGCGTTTTTTCCAAAAGTGTATTTAATCTTTTTACAAAACTATTCACATCTTTAAGCTTTCCGCCTTCTAGCAGTTTTGCTTCCTCTAAAAGCAAATGTGCAATTTCAGCTGTCTTTGCCTCATCATTGCTAAGTAACAATTTTGTTAAAATTGTATGGTTAGGGTTAAGTTCTAAAATCGGCTTAGGCTCTGGAATATCTCCTCCCATGCCCATAGCTCCCATTTGCTTCATCATTTTCATCATTGCTGCATTTGGATCTTCAGGATCTGCAACCACACAAGCAGGGGCATCTACAAGCCTATTGCTCAAACGCACTTCTTTGATTTCATCTCCTAATGCCTTTTTAAAGCCCTCTAAAATCGCTTTATACTTTTGTTGTGTTTCTTCGCTAATGGTTTCTCCACCCAAATCCTCTAGCGCTTCTTTGGAAGTGATAGAACGCAATGGGGTTTTATCAAATTCATTAACCATTGGCATTACAAATCCATCAATTTCATCGCCAAAGAACAATACTTCTATATCTCGCTTTTTATAACTTTCCAAAAGTGGAGAGTTTTTAAGCAATTCTAAATCCTCGCCTTGCAAATAATAAATCGCTTTTTGACCTTCTTTCATACGCTCTTTATAAGTTTTGAATGAAATTTCTTTGCCCTCACTTTTGCTAGATTGGAATCTCAAAAGCTCTAGCAATTTTTCTTTGTTTTCAAAATCACTATAAACACCTTCCTTGATACATCTACCAAATTCTTTGTAGAATTTTGCATATTTTTCTTCATCTTTTTGCAATGCCTCAATTTCGCTAATAATTTTCTTTGTAGAAGCGGATTTGATTGTCGCTAAGATTCTATTTTGTTGCAAAATCTCGCGGCTAACATTAAGTGGCAAATCCTCACTATCAATAATCCCTCGCACAAAACGCAAATAAGAAGGCAATAGCTCTTTGTCATCATCAGTAATAAATACACGCTTGACATAAAGCTTCACGCCACTTTTATAATCTACACGATAGAGGTCAAAAGGTGCGGTTTGTGGGATATAAAAAAGTGTTGTGTATTCCAAACTTCCCTCAACTTTAGTATGAATCCACGCCAAAGGATCATTAGAATCATAACTTAGATTCTTGTAAAACTCTTTGTATTCCTCATCTTTTAAATCTTTTTTTGCCACTCTCCAAAGTGCGGAAGCCTTGTTGATTTGCTCACATTTCTCTTCTTTGATTTCTTTTTTAGAATCCCCTTCACCCTCACTTTTTGTCTCTGTATAATGCAAGAAAATCGGGAAAGGAATGTGATCGGAGTATTTTTTGATAATTTCCTCAATTCTCCAACGGCTTGTAAATTCTTTTTCGTCATCTTTCAAATATAGCTTAATTTCGCTTCCCTGCCCCTCTTTTTCACATTTTTCAATCTCAAATTCTCCACTCCCATCACTAATCCACGCATAGCCTTGTGCTTCTCCTGCTTTTTTGGTAGTTACAATGATTTTACTTGCCACCATAAAAGCAGAATAAAACCCTACCCCAAATTGCCCAATTAGTGCAGAATCTTTTTTCTTATCGCCACTAAGCTTAGAGAGGAAATTTTTCGTCCCACTCTTTGCAATAGTTCCTAGATTCTCAATCAAATCTTGTTCGTTCATACCAATCCCATTATCACTAATTGTAAGGGTATTTTTTTCAGAATCAAAACTAATTTCAATTTTAGGCTCAAAGCTTAGAGATTTAAGATTCTCATCAGTCAAAGTCAAATATTGTAGCTTGTCTAGTGCATCAGAAGCATTGCTCACAAGCTCACGCAAAAAGATTTCTTTATTAGAATAAAGCGAATGAATCATCAAATCCAATAATTGATTCACTTCAGTTTGGAAAGTATGTTTTGCCATTTTCAATCCTTTTAATAATAAAAATTTTGCATAATTATAACAAAGAGTTTAAAAAAAATCAATAAACTTTATAACAATACGCTAAACTTTATTGATATTAATAAAATAAAATATCAAGAGCTTAAAAGCATTAACCTAAACCAACCAAACCTAACCCAACCCCCTAAAAATCCTATGCTTTTATTTTGCCAATTCACACAAATTATATATTGCAAAATCACATAAAAGGCTCCAAAAAGGACACTTCAAACAAAATATTTTAAATAGTTACTCTAAAAAAAGGCAAAATCGTTTTATGAGATTTTTGCTATAATTACAGGTTATTTTATCTTTGTTAAGGAAAACCTTTGAATCAAAAAATATCCCCTTTAGACCATATTATTATTACCAACGCAAAAGAAAACAATCTAAAAAACATTCATCTAAATATCCCAAAAAACAAACTTGTGATTCTAACTGGGCTTAGCGGAAGTGGCAAAAGCACGCTCGCTTTTGATACACTTTATGCAGAAGGGCAAAGGCGATATATCGAATCGCTCTCAAGCTATGCTAGGCAGTTTTTAGACAAAATCGGCAAACCCGATGTCGATAAAATCGAAGGGCTAACCCCCGCCATTGCCATTGACCAAAAAACCACAAGCAAAAACCCTCGCTCCACGGTTGGAACCATTACAGAAATCTATGATTATTTACGCCTGCTCTATGCTAGAGTTGGGATTCAACACTGCCATTTGTGCGGCAAGCCAATTTCACAAATGAGTGCAAGCGATATCATCGCTCAAGCCCTAAAAATCCCAGAAGAATCCAAAGTGCTAATCCTAGCCCCCCTAATCCGCGAAAAAAAGGGCACCTTTAGTGACAAACTAGAATCTCTCCGCCAAAAAGGCTATGTAAGAGTGCAAATTGATGGAGTTTTAGCAAGACTTGATGAAAATATCGAGCTCTCCAAAACCAAAAAACACACCATAAAAGTCGTAATAGATAGAGTGGTTATCAAACCAGAAAACAAAGATAGAATCGCACAAAGCATAGAAAAAGCCCTCAAAGAATCTTATGGCGAAGTAGAAATTGAAATTTTAGGCGAGGGCAAAAGCGAGTTAATCCACTTTAGCGAACATCTTGCTTGTTTTGATTGTAAGGTTTCTTTCACACCCCTAGAGCCACTTAGCTTTTCTTTCAACTCCCCCAAAGGCGCTTGTGTGAAATGTGATGGATTAGGTATCAGATATAGCATTGACACCAAAAAAATTATCGACAAAAGTTTGCCCCTAGAATCTGGTGGAATAAAAATCATTTATGGCTTTAACAAAAGTTATTATAATGAGCTTTTTAAAGCAATGTGCAAAGCCAATCAAATTGATTCTAAAAAAACTTTTGAAGAACTAGCAGAACACCAAAAGAAACTTATCTTGTATGGAAATAATCAAGAAATACAATTCACATGGAAAAGCACCAAACTTAAACGCCCTTGGAGCGGGATTATTGCCATTGCCTATGATATGTTTAAGGACAACAAAGACTTAAATGACTATATGAGTGAAAAAGTTTGCGAGGATTGCAAAGGGCATAGACTGCTTCCACAAAGCCTAGCTGTTAAAGTTGCCAACAAAACTATCGGGGATATTTTGGATATGCCAATTCAAGAGTGTTATGGATTTTTTGCTAATGAGCAGAATTTTGCATATTTTGATAGCCAACAAGCAATGATTGCCGCACCGATTCTAAAAGAAATTTGCGAAAGACTTTATTTTCTTTATGATGTGGGATTAGGCTATCTTAGCTTAGGACGCGATGCGCGCAGTATCAGCGGGGGCGAATCACAGAGAATTAGAATTGCAAGTCAAATTGGAAGCGGATTAACGGGGGTAATGTATGTGCTTGATGAACCAAGCATCGGACTACATGAGAGAGATACCCTAAAACTCATTAAAACCTTGCGAAGTTTGCAACAAAAAGGAAATTCAGTTATCGTCGTAGAACACGACAAAGAAACGATAGAACATGCCGATTTCATCGTAGATATAGGTCCGGGGGCTGGGAAGTATGGCGGAGAAGTCGTCTTTAGTGGGAATCTCACGCAACTTCTCTCAAGCAACACTCAAACTGCACAATATCTAAATGGCACAAAGAAAATTGAATACTTTATCCGCCGCAACCAAGAGGATTGGCTAGAAATTAAAAATGTCAATATCAACAACATTCACAATCTAAATGTTAAGATTCCGCTTAAGAATTTTGTTTGCATTACCGGAGTTAGCGGAAGTGGCAAAAGCTCCCTAATCCTCCAAACTCTACTGCCTGTCGCACAAGAATTACTCAACAATAGCAAAAAAGTCAAAAAAGTTGATGGCGTAGAAATTGTAGGCTTAGAAAAGCTTGATAAAGTTATCTATCTTGACCAAAGCCCAATAGGACGAACTCCTCGCTCCAACCCTGTAACCTACACTGGTGCGATGGATGAGATAAGACAGATTTTTGCCCAAACCAAAGAAGCACAAATCCGCAATTACAACATTAGTCGCTTTAGTTTTAATGTCAAGGGAGGAAGATGTGAAAAATGTCAAGGGGAAGGGGAAATCAAAATTGAAATGCACTTCTTGCCTGATATTTTAGTCAAGTGTGATTCTTGCCAAGGAACTCGCTATAATGCCCAAACTTTAGAAGTTGAATACAGAGGCAAAAATATCGCTCAAGTATTAGAAATGAGCGTCGATGAAGCTTGTGAATTTTTTGCCAAGATTCCAAAAATCTATCAAAAGCTAAAAACACTTAAGGATGTAGGGCTAGGCTACATTACTCTAGGGCAAAATGCCACAACACTAAGTGGCGGTGAAGCCCAAAGAATCAAGCTTGCTAAAGAACTAAGCCGCAAAGATACCGGCAAAACACTTTATGTGCTTGATGAGCCTACTACGGGGTTGCATTTTGCCGATGTAGATAGGCTTGTGAAAGTTTTGCATCACCTCACAGATTTGGGCAATAGCGTGATTGTCATTGAACACAATTTAGATATGATTAAAAATGCGGATTTCATCATCGATGTAGGACCTGAAGGGGGAAGTGGGGGAGGAAATATCGTAGATAGCGGAACACCTGAGAGAATTGCTAAAAGATACAAAAAAACCGGTAGCCATACGGGAAAATTCCTCGCCAAAGAGCTAGGAATCTAAACTTTGGATTTAATTAAATCTTAGAATCTAAGCTGCGATATTCATTTAAAAATTTAAATTGATTTTATTAATGTAAAGATTCTAATTTTTTTAGCCACTATGAGAATCTCTCCTATTAAATCATTTTAAAATTGCAAGGATTTAAGAAGTAGAGATTCTAGCCTTTTATTTCACAAACTTATTCTTTTATGCCCTTATTTCCTCTAAAATTTCAAACAAAATATCCTTTGCTTTTTCTTTTTGGGCTTGGTAAATATGGTTTGGAATCATACCGCTATTTGGCATATTATTATCCAAAGCTGAAATATCTTTTTTAATTTCAGTGGTAATTTCACTTATAGAATCTGCCTTTAGCCTCTCTTGGTGAATCCCTTTCATTTTGCCAAACAAATTTACACCATTATCCATTCCGGTGCGAGTGAGTGCTTCGCACACATGCTATTACCATGCGTAGTGCATGGTGATTGTTTGTATAGCTTTAGGGACGGGAGTTACCCAAGCCAATGACTGCTTCCAAAAATCTGCAAATCACTCGCTAGGCATCTTAAATACGAATTTCAAATTACTTCCCGCCACTTCTGTGTGAAGGGTGTTGATAATCTGCTTTTTCGCAGCCACTTGCCACAAAAGCCACAAAAATAATCCCCACCAAAAGCAAAACTTTTTTCATTTTAACTCCTTAATTTCACAACTTATAATCTCACGATTTTCGCACCAAAACCCCCAGACTTTGGCGGTGCATCCATAAACTCCACCACTTTTGGGTGCTTTTCTAAAAATTCCCTAACCACGCTTGAAAGCCTACCTGTGCCGATTCCATGATAGATTAAAACCTCATCAAATCCAGCAATTAAACTATTTGAGATAAACTCATCAAGCCTCTCTAATGCTTCCTCAGCACGCATTCCGTGTAAATCCAAAACCACATTAGCATTTTTTGGCGATTGCACCTTAAAATCCGCCTGCGGAATCTTTGGTGCATTTCCACTTAAGCTTAGCTCGCCCAAAGGCACTCTTAGCTTCATTCCATCATCAAGCAACACCATTGCCTTATCCTTTTGAATACTTGCAATAATGCCTCTTGATTGACGATATTTTACCCTATTTCCCACCTCAAAGTTTTGAATCTTAGAAACTTTTTCTTGATTTTCTTGCAATTTAGCAACTTTTAAAATCTTGTTTGCCTCATTCATTTGACGATGAATCTCAGCTTGATTTTGCATTTTGATTGCTTTTTTAGCCTCATTAATCGCCCTTTGGTAGAGAGATTCTAGCTCATTAGTTTTTGCTTTATAGGATTGTTGCAAAGATTCCTCTAGCTCTTTAAGGTGATTGATTTTTTGCTCTAATTCTACATTTTTGACTTCTGCTTGCTTGATTTGCATTTGAAGTTTCATCTCCAAACGCGAAGAGTTTTCAATTAGCTCATTTAATTTTTCTTTATCCTCCCCATAAAGAATCTTTGCTTCATTGACAAGTGTTTTTGGGATTCCATAACGCACCGCTGTTTCAAAGGCATAGCTTTTGCCAATCGTGCCATCAAGAAAACTAAAAGTGGGTATTTGATTTTTCTCATCAAATAAAGCAGCCAATAACTGCACTTTGGGATTCCCAGCCATTAGTGCAGCAAGGCGTTTGTGATGAGTGGTGATGATGATTTTATTGTTTTTTGCTATGAGATTCTCCAATAAAACCTTAAACAAGCTAGCAGCCTCATCACTATCTGTGCCAAGCTCAATTTCATCAACGCCGATAATCCCCTCTCTTTGACTTAGAATTTGCGAGAATTGCAACATTCTACCCCCAAAGGTTGAAATATCATTCTTGCTATTTTGCGGGTCCTCTAAAATTAAATGGATAAATTTAAAACTTGCAATGCTAGATTTAGAAGCATTAATGGGAAGCGGGATTAAATATTTAGCAAGAAAAACAGCGCTAATAATGGACTTTAACAGCATAGTTTTTCCACCAGCATTAACACCAGTTATCATCAAAACTTGCCCATTAAAATCCAAACTAATGGATTTTGGATTCTTTAATGCAGGGTGTTTAAATTCATTCAAAACAATCTTTTTGTCATCAGATTTAGCTGCCAAAAACTCTAGATTTTTGGATTTTGCAAACATCAGGCGCGCTTGATAAGAATCAAAGCGGTCAAACTCCCTATTAATGAATTTCAAAAACAATAAATGCTTTGTAAAAAGCGTAGAAATCTCTCTACAAATGTGAAAAATCTGCTCTTCTTTTTTGTTGTTTAAGGCGTTGCTTTTGTCTTTTAGGTTTGCGATACTTTGAGGAAGGACATAAAAAAATCCTGCACTAGAACGATTAAGAATCTGCCCTTTTAGCACATGATGAAATCCTGCTTTGAGCAACAAACATTCCTCATCATTAATGAGATGAATTTGTCTATCCACAAGATAAGAGGTTAGTTTATTTTGATTTAAAATATAATTTAATTGCTGTGAAATCTCTCTTTTTACGCCCTCCAAACTCTCTGTAATAGAATCTAGCTCCAAATAGATTCCTTTTTTGATTTCTCCATTTTCCCCAAAAGATTTTGCCACCTCCAAAATCGCTTCAGGAATCCTAATCCCATCTATCCAATCCCACAAAATCCCTTCAATTTTGAGCGTTTTTAAGTAATTAAAATAACGAATGATTTTAACAAATTCAAAAATTTCATCTAATTTTAAATATCCAAATTTTTTCAATAATGCTAGGGCAGAATCTAGATTTTTCACTTCTTTTGGTGGAGTGAAAATAATCTTTTCTAATTCGCTAATAAATTTTAAATGTGTTTTGCTATCGCCCTCCAAAAATAATTCTTTTGGACGCGCCAAAAACCCCTCATAGCTTTTTAGAAATTCCTCTAAATCTAATTTTCTAATTAATTCTTTCATTCTTTAATATCGCATGCCTTTAGAGGGATTGTCTTCCTAAAATAAGGACTATCTTCTCTACCAACCAAAGTTAAAGTGCCGCTAATAAAATTAAAAGTTTCTTTGCTAACTTCTAATTTTTCTATTCCCACAATGCAAATTAGCTCTTTACCTTGCAAAAAAAGCTGTGCAAGATTAGTCATTTTGACATCTTGTTTGTCCTGCATAGCAGTAAAAATCCCAATTCCAACAGCAATCAAAAGCAAAACAATTCCCAAAAATATTTTGCTTTTTTTATGAATAATTTGATATTGTGCTAAGAGTTGCACCACAAAAAATAATACCAAAACAGCCGCAATAATAATCAACCAATATTGCACCATTAAATTTCACCTCTTAATTGATAAGTCAGATTCCCAGCATTAAAGCCCACTATAATCCCATCTTTGATTTTAGCAATTCTTTGAGTGCCTTGATAAATGCCTAAAGAATCTTTTTCTCTCTTAACAAAATCCGCAAAAATGGGATTATATTTTGCAAAAAGATTCCTAAAATCAATCTCCACCTTTGCTTCTCCAGCAGCATAAACAGGCAATATCACAAGCTTATCAACACCTTCAAAACACTCGACAAACTCTTTTAAATTATCACGCACTCTTGAATATTTATGAGGCTGCCAAATTACGCGCAGGCTACTTTTCCCGATTAATTCTTGATATTTCCTAAGCGATTTCAAAGTCGCTGCAATCTCTGTGGGATGATGTGCATAATCATCAATAATCACACATTCATCATCACTCAAAATATCAAAACGCTTTTTAATGCCACAAAATTTTTGGATATTTTGCCTAATTTCCTCTAGCTCCATACACTCTAATGCTGCCAAAATCGCCAGTGAGGCATCAAGAGCGATATGTTCCCCAAGCCCATAAACTTCAAAAACCCCCAAATCTCTATGATTGTTTTTCAGTCTAAATCTCGTCTTTGGATTGTTGTTGTCCAAAAAATACTCAATCTCACTAATATCTTTTGAAGGATAGAGTCTCACGCACTCCAAATCAACTTTTGCCAAAAAAGCGTCTTCTGCATTGATGATTCGATATTGTGCCAAAGCCAAAAAATCCTTATAAGCTTGATAAAATTTATCCAAATTATGCCCATAAGTCTCCATATGTTCTGGCTCTGCATTTGTCACAATCGCACAATAAGGATTACATTCCAAAAAGCTCTTATCTGATTCATCTGCCTCAAAAACTATTTTTTCTGACTTTAATGCACGAGTGTTAGAGCCAAATTCTTTGCTCTCTGCCCCAATTAAGGCACTGCAATCCTGCAAAATTGCACTCAAAATTGCAGTCGTTGTGCTTTTGCCATGAGCACCTGCAACCGCATAAACTTGTTTGTTTGCCAAAATCAAAGGCAAAGCCTCTTTGCGAGAAAGCACAGGTATTCCCTTCTTTTTGGCTTCTTGCACCTCTATATTTGAATCCTTAATAATTGCAGAATGGATTACCAAATCTGGATTTTTGATTGCCTCTTTACAATGAGGAATATGAATTAAAATCCCCATACTTTGCAATTCTTTAGTAATGCACCCTTCAGCCATATCTGAACCACTTATCTTGATGCCTTGTGCAAACAAAAATTTAGCAAGAGCAGAAATTCCAATCCCGCCAATCCCTATAAAATGAACAGAGCCAAAGGATTTTAAAACCACTTTTTAATCCTCAAAAGAGCGTCTTTTATCACTTCTTTTTCATACACTAATGCCAATCTCACATAACCACTTCCGGGATTTATGCCATTATTGCGAGAGAGAAAACTACCGGGTAACACCAAAATATTTTCTTCTTTTAAAAGTTTTTTTGTAAATTCTAAATCATCTCCCACAAAAAGCCACACATAAAAAGTCTCTTTGGGCACTTCTATACCCAAAATTTCTTGTGCTAAATGCAGATTCTCTGCATATTGAGCCCTTGAATATTCTGTGTGTGAATCATCACTCCACGCTTCTATGGCAGCTTTTTGCAAAGGAAGTGGCGAAGCACAACCTACATAAGTGCGATATTTTGCATACCCCTTTAAAATCTCTTTATCTCCCGCTATAAATCCACTTCTAAGCCCGGGGGCACTAGAGCGTTTGGAGATGGAATTGAGTGCTAAAATATTTTTGAAATCCTTATTTCCTGCTTCTATACTAGCTTGCAAAATAGAAAAAGGCTTATTTTGCGTATAAATCTCGCTATAACATTCATCATTTAAAAGAACAAAATTATATTCCAAAGCCCACTTTACCCATTGTTTTAGCTCTTCTAAATCCAAAGTGCTGCCAGTTGGATTATTAGGGGAATTTAAAATCACCAAATCGCATTCTTGCATTTCTTTAACACCCAAGCTTGGCTTAAAGTTGTTTTCTTTGGTTAGATTCATATGGATAACTCGCGCCCTTGATGCAATCGCCGCCCCTTCATAGATTTGATAAAAAGGATTTGGATAGCTCATAGTTGGGGATTCTTTGTCAAAAAGATAAAATTGTGGAAAATTAAACAGCACCTCTCTTGTCCCAAAAGTAGAAACCATTTCATCTTCTCTTAAACTCACCCCAAACCTTCTTTGGACAAATCCACGCAATGCCTCTCCAAGCTCTACCTCGCCTGCTGTTTTGGGGTATTTATTGAGCAATGATACATTTTGACAAAGTGCTTTGGAAATAAAATCTGGCGTTTGGAATTGTGGCTCACCGATTGTCAGTGAGATTCTGCCCTCTTTTGTGGGAATATCTTTAATAAGCACATTGAGTTTTTCAAAAGGATAAGGTTGAAATTCCATTTTATCTCCTCTTAGAATTTTTTGCTCTAGAATCTCGTTTGTTTTTAGAATCTTTATTGTTTCTATGCCCATTGTTTCGCTTTTTTGGAGAAGCATTGTTGGTTTTACTGGACATTCTCTTAGTTTCTTTTGTTCTTCTTTTGTCATTTTCTTGTAATTGCTTTTTGAAATGATACAAATCCTCTTTATCTAAACCAATTTTATTAGGTCCTAATACTTTATTATCTTGCAAAACCATAGAAAGCAATTTACAAACTAATTGAGTAATATCGATATTCGCGCGTATTTGCTCATAAACCCGCAATGCCTCATCTGTAATTTCGTATTTCACAATTTTTTCTAATAGATTCCCATCTTTTTTATCTAATGTATCTTGCAAATTAGGAATCTCATAAAGCTCGATTTTTGCCTTAGTGTTTTCTTTGATTCTTCGCAATTCTTTAAACTCCAAAGGCGTTGCTAATGTGATAGCCACCCCCTTTTTGCCTGCTCTGCCCGTCCTGCCTATACGATGCACATACGATTCGGGATTTAAAGGGATATGAAAATTAAAAACATGGCTCACTCCGCTAATATCTAATCCGCGTGCTGCAATATCTGTCGCTACCAAAATATTAACACTTGAATCCTTAAAAGCCTTGATGGATTTTTGACGCTCTCTTTGCTCCATATCCCCATGCAAAGCCCCAGCTTTATAGCCCCTATCTACAAGCCTCTCGCACAATAAATCCGCTTCCTTCTTCATACGCGTAAAAATGATGGCTTTGGTAGGCATTTCACTATCAATTAAACGCACAATCGCATCTTCACGCTCTTGTTCATTGATAATATAATAACGCTGAGAAATATCTTGATTGGTTGTATCACTAGGGGTAATTTTGACTAATTTTGGATTGTGCAATATTTTTTGCGCTAAATGTTTAATGGGTGTTGGCATTGTTGCAGAAAAAAGCAAAGTTTGACGCTCACTTGGCAAATAGCTAAAAATCTCTTCAATATCGTCTAAAAATCCCATATCAAGCATTTCATCTGATTCATCTAAAACCACTATTTGAGGGGCAAATTTCTTTAAACGCCCATTTCTTAAATGATCTAATAATCTGCCCGGAGTAGCAATAATAATTTGTGGTTTTTTAGCCAAAAGCTCAACTTGACGCTGAATAGGTTGTCCGCCAAAAAGCGAAACTGTCCGCACTTTGTTATATTTCCCAAGCTTAAAAATCTCATCTCCAATTTGCATCACAAGCTCTCTTGTTGGCGCAATCACTAATGCTTCAATACTTCCATTGTGTTTTAATCCATTTACAAGAGGCAACGCAAATGCTGCTGTCTTGCCTGTCCCTGTCTGTGCTTGAGCGATAACATCAAGTCCATCCAAAATTATTGGAATCACTTCTTTTTGAATCGGACTTGGCTCTCTAAATCCCACTTCCCTAATCCCATCTAATACTTTCTTTTTGAATCCAAAAATCCCAAACCCACTATTTACCATTTGTTTTTTTGTTGCTTTTTCCATTGTCAATCAATCACTTATTAAAATAAACTTGAGATTATAGCATAAACCCTCTATGCCTATTCAAAAAAACCAAAACGATTTTCCTTATCTTTAGGGGAAATCAAAACAAGTGGTGTTTTGGCATTATTTTTGAGAGATTTTACATCTTCGATGATGCCCTTGATATCTTTCCACAAATTTTGCCCATCAATATAAATCTTTTCAAATTGATACTCTCTAAGCAAGTGAAAATACACTATTTGCTTATACGCAACTTTTACCGAATAAAACTTGCTTTGCAAAAGTAGCTTAAGCTTCAGCCACAAAACCTCTTTTTCATCGGAAGTAACAATCAAAAAATATTTGCAATGCTCTTTTTTGATTTTTTCTACATGGCAATAAAGCAATGAATCTGCCTCGTTTAATCTTTCTTTGTTCAAATGCTCTAAATACTGCTCCATATAATACAAAATAGTAGGCGCTCTATCATTTTGCAAAGATTTAAAATAATTTTTTTGGTATGCCAAAGAATGTAGAGATTTTAAAAAAATCTTATCATCTAAATGTGTAATGCAAACATCTAAGCCTTCTTTGACTCTTTTGCAGATTCTTTGGTAAAACTGCCAAAATAAAACCTCAAAGATTTTATAATATTTCTCTTCAAAATCTCGCCTTAGAATCTCCAATTTTGAATATCTTGTTACAGCTTTTGTGCTATCTTGCAAAAGACTTTTTAACTCTTCTTGGAATCTTTCTTTTTTGGCTAGGCTTTTTTCTACTTCATTTTTATTTTGGATTCTTTTATCCAGCAACAAAATCTGTCCTCTTAGAAATTCAATTCGCCTAAGATAATAATTTTGGCTATTTTTTGCTTTGTCAATCGCTATAAGCAATGCTTGAAAATGGCATTGTTGTGCCAAAAAATGTTTCTCAAAAATATTTTTGATATTTAAATGGCTATAATGCTCAAAATCATTATAAGCAGATTCTAAACGCGCAATCACATTTAATTCATCAATAAATTCATCTTTAGAAATTGTTTTATCATTATAAAGCAAGCTATCTAATGCCTTCTGCCCAAAACGCTTAAAATGCACATAATCATACAAAACCGGCTCTTTAGGCAAAGAGAGATTATTCAAAAAAGTAATAGCCAAAATCTCTTGATAAAAATACCTTTCAATGATTTGGACAACTTCTAAAGTCAATGGGATATTTTGGAGATTATCATATTGTGTAGTTTTATAAATATTTTGCACAATATAATCCCTTTTATTGCTTTGCAGTGCTTCTAATTTCTCATCACTTTCATTTTTCCAAAAATCCATTTCAGTAACAAGATACTCTTTTTTGAAATCTTGAAATTTTGAAGCCTTGCAACTTGTGATTTTTTGGTATTCATCGCAACGAAACTCTACATACATTCCCACCATAGGGATTACCTTTTTATCATGCCAAGTTTCTTTGGTAAATTCAAAAAGCATTTTAGAGGAATTAATCACAACCCCTTTGCCATTGTTACTCAAATATCTAACAATCTTTCCATGCATAATTGTGCATACTTCCCCTATTCATTGTTTTTATACAATTTTATGTATTCCTTTTGCATCATTTCTTTTAGCTCTTCAAACCAATTTTCACCTTGTGGGATAAATGAAGGAAGATACTTTATGGTAAAAGGCGTGTTATTAAAACTCATCGCACCAATATCCAAACACTTTCTTGTGCCACAAAACACTATGGGTTGCACTTTCAAGCCAAAATGCTCTACCAACACTTTTGCACCACTTTTAAAGGGCAGGAATTTCTCTTCCCCTCTAGAGCGAGTCCCTTCTGGAAAAATACACAAAGTCCGACCATCTTTTAATCTATCTTGAGCTTCCCTCAACAAATGCACCAATTCTTTTTTGCTCTCACGATTGATTAAAATCATCTTTGGAGCTTTAAGTGCATGCCCATACAAAAATGGCTTTCCAAGTTCCTTTTTTGCAATCCAACACAAGTTATTTGAATGTGTTGCCTCCAAATAAATTACATCCATAAAACTTTGATGATTCATTACCAAAACTCTTGCTTCACAATCCATTTTACCTATGATTTTTGCCTTTACATTAAAAAGCCTTACAAAAAACAGGGCAGTGATTTTGCGAATCTTTCTATGAGATTTTTGAAAAATATACATAAAACCAATACAAAATGGAATGATAAGAGCAATGTAAATCATTGCACTTAATGCTCTAATTTTGGATATCATCTTCTTTTACCCACCCAATTCGTTCATCTTCTAATAATACTTTATAATACCCATGCCTATCTGCTAGGATTTTTACTTCTATAACATCTTTTGTTTTTAAAATAATTGTGGAATTAAAAGTGGGCTGAATCCGTATTTCAGCATCTGGCTTTAAGGATACTGCGGTTTTGATAGAAAGCAAATAAAACAAAACCGCCAAAACACAGATTCCAAGTATTAAGAAAATTATTTTTCTCTTATAAAAATATAGCCCAAAGAAAACAATAGCCAAGAAGATTGCGGCTAATATCTTATAAATCTGCAAAGTGTTTTTGGGCTTAATATCACTTTGAGTGCTAATGCGATCATCTTGAGAAAGATTCTCTACTTGCAATTCTACATATTTCTTGCTTTGAATGCTAAAATAATCAAATGAAAGAACTTCTAAGCTTTTTGGTACAATCACATAATAAAAAATCACAGATTCTTTGTAATCTCCGCTTTTGCTTTCTATGCCTTGTTGGGAATATGCTGCCAAATGAAAATCAAACAAATTTGCCATATTTCCTTGAATCTGCAACACCACAAGATTATTTTGTGAATCATAGCTCGTAATTTTTGTATCCAAAATTTGCAAATCTTGTGCAACAACTTGCGAATAAACCCCTTTCCTCTCTAGCACAATAGCCTTGCCCTCAATAGCTTGTGTAGCCTCTTTTGCTTCTCCCTCATTGGTTTTAACAACCACTTCAATTTTTGGAATTGTATAGCTAGGCTGTTTAATTTTAAAATAAAAAGTATTCTTAAGGCTAGAATCTTGATTTAAAATCCATTTTTCATCAGGATTTAGCACTTCGATGCTCTCATTTTCCAAAATAAAATTTGTTGTGATATTAGAATAATCACTAAAAATCAATAATTTCATTTCTATGGGAATAATTTGATTGACATATAAAATATCTTGGGGCGGATTAAGCAAGTTAAGATAGACATTTTTAGCCACCAAAGAAGGGTATTCTTCTGCATAATTTGAATTTGTTTTATTTTCCCTTGTAGTTTGTATTTCTTTTGATTCCAAAGCAGCACTATCTACAATAGAGCGATTCTTGGCTTTTATCTCCTCATCAATAAAAAGAGGATTAGAAGATTGATTAGGAATTTGCACTTTTTGTGCTGGAGAAAACTCTAATTTTTCTTGTGTAAGATTTTGAGGTGAAGAATCTTGTGAATCCGCCCCTTGTGGAAACATCGAAGTTTCTTGTGCAAAAAGCCCAACAACGCAAAACAAATAAAATAAAAACTTCATAGAATCTTCAAAAACCCTTGTAGCATTTTTAGCCCCTCATCACTACCCAAAATCTTTTCTACATACCTTTCTGGATGCGGCATAAGACCAAAAACATTTTTTTCTTTATTACAGATTCCTGCGATGTTTTTTATAGAACCATTTTGATAATCCACATATTCTAGTAATATTTGCCCATTTTTTTCTAGCTCTTTTAAACCCTCATTATCTATATAATAGTTCCCATCGGCATTGGCAATAGGTATCCTAACTTCATCGCCTTTGTGAAAATTCTGCAAAAATACATTGTCATTATTTACAACTCTTAAAAGCACATTTTTAGATGAAAAATGCAAATTTTCATTACGCTTCATTGCGCCAGGCAATAATCCACTCTCCAAAAGTATCTGGAATCCATTACAAATTCCAAGCACATAACCACCATTATTTGCAAAAGTAATCACATCTTGCATAATAGGCGAAAACCTGGCAATTGCCCCACTTCTCAAATAATCCCCATAGCTAAATCCGCCCGGAATCACAACAAGTTTTGTATCCTTTGGCAATTCCTTTTCTTGATGCCAAACAATCTTTGTAGGGACATCTAGCAAAGAAAAGGCATGCTCCATATCATATTCACAATTAGTTCCCAAAAACTGCAATATTGCAACACTCATCTTTACATCTTTATAGTATAATTTTCAATTACAGTATTTGCAAGCAGAGATTCACACATTACTTCTACTTCCTTTTGGATAGCTGCTCTATCTTCTCCTGCAATTTCTAGAGTAATCACCTTACCCACTTTAACCTCTTTAATATCCTTATGCCCTAAAGATTCAAGTGCATGTCCAATTGCTTTCCCTTGCGGATCAAGAACTCCGTCTTTTAATGAAACTATTACTTCTACTTTCATTTTAAAACCTTAAGATAATATTCTTTTTAAAACTTCTTCATAAGCCATTTTTACATTGCCCAAATCTTGTCTAAATCTATCTTTATCGAGCTTTTCTTTTGTATCTTTATCCCAAAAACGACAAGAATCTGGAGTAATTTCATCTGCTAATAAAATATTTCCTTCTTT
Source organism: Helicobacter pullorum (assembly GCF_900638355.1). Taxonomy (GTDB): domain Bacteria; phylum Campylobacterota; class Campylobacteria; order Campylobacterales; family Helicobacteraceae; genus Helicobacter_D; species Helicobacter_D pullorum. The sequence goes on from NZ_LR134509.1 coordinate 1,625,695, forward strand.
ATCCACGCCAAACTCTAGTTTAAAATCTACTAGCAATAAATTTTTAGAATCAAAAAATTGACGCAATACCTCATTAACCTCTCGCCCAATTTTACGCAAAATATCCAAAGATTCTACACTTTTGACACATTTTAAAATCAACGCATGTTCATCATTAATCAATGGATCCCCAAGTGCATCATCTTTATAATAAAATTCCACAAGCACAAAGGGTAATTTCTCCCCATCTTTGATACCAAGTCTTTTACTCAAAGAACCTGTTGCGATATTTCTTACCACAACTTCAATAGGAATAATCTGCACCCTTTTACACAGCATTAGATTCTCACCCAAAGTATCCACATAATGCGTCTGAATGCCATTTTTCCCCAAAAGCTTAAAAATCTCTGTTGATATTTTACAATTCAAAGCCCCCTTGCCCGCTTCTGTTCCTCTTTTTTCTGCATTAAAAGCAGTTAAATCATCTTTAAATTCTGCAATTACGAGATTTTCATCACTTGTATTAAAAAGCTTTTTGCCTTTACCCTCATACATCATTTCTTTTTGTTCAACTTGCATTTCTCCTCCTTTAATCAATTACTTTAAATACCTTTAAAGTATCAATTGCACTTTTTAACTGAATATCTGAAAGTATTTTTTCTTTGGTAATGATATTTTTATCATTTTTATCTGCTTTTTTGGTGGTTTTTCCATCAACTTTTTGCAATTCACCCTCTAAATGCTTTTGTAAATCCGCTTCTTTGATGCTAAATTTATCATCATCTGTTGGAACTGCTCCTGGTGCTACCTCAACATCTGGAGTTACCCCTACAGCCTGAATCGTCCTTCCACTAGGTAGATAATATCTTGCAATTGTAAGTCGCAAAGCTTCTTTTTCTTCTGTTGGCAAAATCACCTGCACACTTCCTTTGCCAAATGTTGTTTCGCCCACAAGCACGCCTCGCTTATTATCTTGAATCGCTCCTGCTACAATCTCACTTGCACTTGCACTTCCATTATTTACAAGCACCACCAAAGGCACTTTTGGATAAGGCGTATTTTTGCTTGCTCTATACACAATATCTTCATCTTTCACACGCCCTTTTTGAGAAACAATAATGCCATCTTGGATAAACAAATCACTTAATTCAACCGCTTGATTCAAAAGTCCGCCCGGATTATTTCGCAAATCTAGCACGATTCCATCAATTTGCTTAAACTTCTTTAATTCCTCTTCCACTCTTTGGCTTACTTTTTTGTCAAATGAAGTTACACGCACATAAACATAATTTGTATCTTCAATGCCTCTAACATAAACGCTTTCTACTTTAATATTATCCCTTGTAATGTCAAACACCATTGGTTTTTGCACATTTTTTCTTACAATGGTTAATTGCACTTTGGTATTAGGCTTTCCCCTCATTCGATTAACTGCTTCATCAATCCCCATATTCAAAGTGCTTTCATCATTGATTTTTAAGATAATATCGCCACTTTTTAATCCTACCTTATCTCCGGGTGTCCCCTCAATAGGAGCGATGATTGTCAATGCACCTTCTTTTAAGCCTATTGTGATTCCAATGCCCCCAAACTCACCATTAGTTTGGATTTTTAACTCTTCAAATTTCTTTTCATCCAAATAAGCTGAATGTGCATCAAGATTAGACAATAGCCCATCAATAGCTTTATCTACAATCTCATTAAGCGTTAATTCATCAACATAATATTTTTCAACAGTCCCTATAACCTTACGCAATTTATTATAAGCTTCAAGCCTAGATTCTTCTTTGACTTCTTCTTTAGCAAATGCTACTGAATGCGCCAAAAAAGAAATCGCTAAAACCGCTAATAAAGGGCGAAAAAACTTTTTTATATCTACTTTCATCATACTGCACCTAAGTTAAATTTAATTGCTGTGATTGTAACTCAATATCTCTAAAATAAAAATTAGTTTCTAATCCTTTTGTGAGAGTTTATTTTGCTTTTGATGATAAAGATGAATATAAAGCTGCAAAACCTCCAAACTAGCTGGGGTAACACCGCTTATTTCACTCGCTTCAAATAAACTTTTAGGGGTAAATTTTTTGAGCTTTTCTATCACTTCCAAACTCAACCCCGGAATCCCATCAAAACTAAAATCTTGCGGAATCTTGATACTTAGCATTTTATCCATATTGTCAATTAAATTTTGTTGCTTTTCTATATAATTTGCATATTTTGCTTCTATTAATATCTCTTCTAATGCACGCTCTGAAAGCCCCACAAAAGGTGTTGGAATAATCTCACAAATCTTCAAAAGCTTATGTATATCAAAACTTCTACGACTAGCAATAGTTCTCCAAGTTGTTTTATCGCTAATTTTTTCTTCACCAATCAAATCCAAAAATGCCAATATCTCATTTGTTGGGGTAATAGTTGTAGAATTTAACCATTCTATCCCCTCCATAATTGCCTTTTTATCTCTTAATAATTCTTGATATTCATCTTCTTGCATTAAACCCAAATTGTAAGCCAATTCTCCAAGCCTAAAAATTGCATTGCCCTCACGCAAAAGCAAGCGATATTCTGCCCTTGAGCTAAACATTCTATAAGGCTCTTTGGTGCCTTTTGTCACCAAATCATCAATCATCACGCCAATATAAGCTTCATTTCGCTTAAGTATAATTTCCTCTCTTCCTTGCACGCTAAGACTTGCATTAATCCCAGCAAAAATCCCTTGTGCAGCAGCCTCTTCATAACCAGTTGTTCCATTAATCTGTCCTGCACAATAAAGATTTTTGTATTTTTTAGTTTCTAAAGTGTGTTTTAGCTCTGTTGGATTCACATAATCATACTCAATGGCATAACCATAACGCACAATCTCTGCATTTTCTAATCCCTCTATGCTATGTATCATTTCTTCTTGTATATCAAAGGGCAAGGAAGTTGTTAAGCCATTGATATAATATTCATTAGCCTCTAGTGTTTGTGGCTCTAAAAACAATTGATGCCTTTCTTTATCGCTAAAACGATTTACCTTGTCTTCGATACTAGGACAATAACGCGGTCCAATCCCTTCAATTTGCCCTATAAACATAGGCGCTCTATGAAAATTATTTCTAATAATTTCATGGGTTTTGGCATTTGTGTAAGTTACATAGCAAGGAAGTTGAGTGGGAGAAAATTCTTGATTGCCTAATTCTTTTTGGGTTTGCTTGCTAAAATAAGGAGTGGGTATGTCTCCATAATGTTTTTCTAATATTGCAAAATTAATACTACTTGCCTTAATCCTCGCACAAGTACCAGTTTTTAATCTCCCCACTTCAAGCCCCATTTCACGCAAACAATCTCCAAGTTCCATAGCAGGTGGCTCTCCAGCTCTACCATTATTAGAAATATTCTCTCCAATATGAATCTTTCCACGCAAAAAAGTTCCAGTCGTTAAAATAACTTTTTTAGCACGATATTCCTTGCCAATGCTTGTTTTCACTCCCACTACACTTTGATTTTCCACAATAAGCGATTCTACAATTTGTTGAGAAATTTCAAGATTTTGGGTTTGGTAGCAAATCTCCCTTGCAATAATTTTGTATCTATCCATATCAATTTGCGCTCTTGTCCCTCGCACAGCAGGACCTTTTGAGGCATTTAGGGTGCGAAATTGAATCCCACACTTATCTGTGATATAGCCCATCACTCCACCCAAAGCATCGACCTCTTTTACCAAATGCCCTTTCCCCAAACCACCTACTGCAGGATTACAGCTTGCTGCCCCAATTTGCTCTACTAGTATAGTTAAAAGTAGCGTTTTGCAACCCATTTTTGCAGAGACAATAGAAGCTTCAATTCCAGCATGACCTCCGCCAATTACTATTACATCATAAATCATTTTATGCCTTAAAAGTTTTGTGCAAATTATAGCTAAAGCATTTTTTTAGAAAAATAAAATCAAAAATTATCCATTTTACTCTTGACTTAGACTAACTCTCATTCTTTATAATTCCGCCTTTAAAATTCTAAACCCCACAAAATAAGGTTTATCAATGATTTCAAAATTTTTTATTAATCGCCCTGCATTTTCTGCAGTGATTTCTATTATAATTGTGATTGCGGGATTTTTGTGTATGTTTGCACTCCCCATAGAGCAATATCCCAAAGTAACTCCCACGCAAGTTATTGTAAGCGGAAGTTATCCCGGAGCAACTGCGCAAACAGTCTCTACAAGCGTTGTTAGCGTCCTAGAAAATAGCATTAATGGGGTAGAGGATATGATTTATATACAATCCTCATCTCCTTCAAGTGGAGCAAATTTCACCATTAATGTCTTTTTTAGCAATGAGGCTAATCCTGATATGGCTGTTGTCAATGTCAATAACCGCGTCCAATCTGTGCTTAGCCAACTCCCAAGCGAAGTCCAAAGACTAGGAATCACAGTCCAAAAAGGCTCAACAGCAGTTGTAGGACTCTATCATATTTATTCTAATAACCCAAACCACGATAAAATCTATATTGAAAACTATGCTCTTTTAAATGTCGTCGATGAACTTAAAAGAATCTCTGGAATCAATGTAGAATTATGGAGTTTGCAAACCTATGCTATGCGTATTTGGCTTGACCCAAACAAACTTCTTACCTACAATCTCACACCCCTAGAAGTAATTAGCAAAATCGAAGAGCAAAACTCACAATTTGCACCCGGAAAATTTGGGGCAGAGCCTATTGCACAAAGCGAATTTACTTACAATATCACCACCAAAGGTTTATTTACTAGCAAAGAAGAATTTGAAAATATCCTTATCCGCTCCAACCCCGATGGTTCTAGCCTTAGACTAAAAGATCTTGCAAGGATAGAATTAGGTGCGCAAGATTATTTGCAAAGCAATTTTTATAATGATATTCCCTCTGTGCCTATCCGAGTTACCTTGCAACCAGGAGCTAATATGCTAGAAGTCTCTAATGCTGTCAATGAGCAAATGGAGAGGCTTTCACAAAAATTCCCCGAAGGTATGCAATACTCAAACCCCTTTCGCCCCACAGAATTTATTACTGCTTCTATGGAAGAAGTAGTCAAAACATTTTTTGAAGCTATCATTTTAGTAGTGCTAGTAATTTATCTTTTTTTACAGAATCTAAGAGCTACAATTATCCCAGTTATTGCGATTCCTGTATCTATAATAGGAACATTTGCAGGACTTTATGCTTTTGGATTTTCTATCAATCTTCTTACACTCTTTGGGCTGATTTTGGCAATTGGAATTGTTGTTGATGATGCAATTATTGTCATTGAAAATGTCGAACGAATCATGCACACAGAACACCTCAATGTCAAAGAAGCCACAATCAAATCAATGAAAGAAATTACAGGACCTGTAATAGCTATTGTTTTGGTATTAAGTGCGGTATTTATTCCTGTGGCATTTATGGGAGGCTTTAGTGGAGAGATTTACAAGCAATTTGCAATTACTATTGTAATTTCAGTTGTAATTTCTGGCTGTGTGGCACTTTCTCTCACACCTGCTTTATGTGCGGTATTTTTAAAGCCCACGCACAAACCCGCCATTTATCCAGTGCGAAAATTCAACGAGCTTTTTGACAAACTTACCCTAAAATTTTCACTACAAGTTGGAAAGATTCTAAAAAGAGGATTGTTGTTTGTTTTGCTTTTTGGCGGAATCTTGTTTGCCACTTATGATTTATTCAAAAGAATCCCAACAAGCCTCGTCCCAGCAGAAGATATGGGCAATATTATAATCCATACAATTTTGCCAGAAGCCTCTTCACTCTCACGCACTACAGAGGCACAGAAGTTTTTAATCCAACAAGGGCTAGAACACCCCCTCATCACAGAAATGACTACAATTGCAGGATACAGCTTCTTAGCTGGCAATTTCAAAACAAGTGGAGGGGTAGCTTTTTACCGCCTTATTGATTGGAATGAACGAAAAGGCAAAGGGCAAAGCGATAGAGAAATCATAGAATCTTTTGGCAATCATCTCAAATCCTACCCAAATGCAAACTTTCTACTAATGCAAGCCCCCACAATTATCGGTTTTGATTCAAGTGGCATTAATATCTATGTGCAAAGCAAAGAAGGTGGCAGTATGGAAGATTTAGAAAAATACACTCGTTTATTGATTGAAAAATCCCTACAAAGACCTGAAATTGGCAATATATTTACCTCTCTTGCTGTCAATACTCCACAATATGAAGTGACATTAGATAGAGAAAAAGCCAGTGCTTTAAATGTAAATATCAATGATGTATTCCGCACAATGCAAGTTACTTTTGGAAGTTATTATGTCAATAATTTTGAACTCTATAATCGCACTTTTAGAGTGATTACTCAAGCTGAACAAAACTTTAGGCAATCCCCACAAGACTTGCAAGATATTTTTGTCCGCTCTAGAGACAATCATTTAGTCCCTTTAAGCTCGCTACTTTCTTTTAAACGCACAATAGGTGCAGATATTGTCAATCGCTTCAATCTCTTTCCTGCTGCACAAGTAATAGGATTTCCAGCATTTGGATATTCTAGCGGAGATGCAATCAAGGCTTTAGAAGAAGTAGCCAAAGAGATTCTTCCTCAAGGTTATGAAATTGCCTATTCTGGTGCAACCTATCAAGAAAAAGTCAATGCCTCAAGTGGTAGCATAGCTTTTATTTTTGGACTTATTTTTGTTTTTTTGATTCTTGTTGCACAATATGAAAGATGGCTTATGCCACTAGCGGTGTTATCAGCTGTGCCATTTGGAGTATTTGGAGCGGCTTTAGCAACTTGGATTAGAGGATTGGACAATGATATTTTCTTCCAGGTTGGCTTGCTTGTTTTAATTGCACTAGCAGCAAAAAATGCAATTTTAATCATTGAATTTGCAATGCACCTAAGAGAAAAAGAGGGCTTAAGCATCATAGAATCCGCCATTGGTGCAGCCAAACTCAGATTCCGCCCTATTGTAATGACTTCTTTGGCTTTTACTTTGGGTGTATTACCCCTTGCTTTAAGCAGTGGTGCTGGGGCATTGAGCAGGCATTCTATTTCTACGGGTGTAATTGGTGGAATGCTTGCAGCAACCTTTTTGGCAGTCTTTTTTATCCCGCTTTTTTATATGTATCTAGCAAGATTTAGCGAATGGATAAAAAACAAACGAAAGGAATTAGGAATCTAAAATCCAAAATATTTTTAGATATAATTTTGCAACCACAAACAAGGATAAAAAATGCTAGAATTTGACATTCTAACCTTGGTTTTGCTTTTTGGGGCAGCGTTTTTGGGAGGATTTATTGATTCTATTGCTGGGGGTGGAGGCTCAATTACTCTACCGGCTCTTTTGTTATCAGGAATCTCCCCACTAGAAGCACTTGCTACTAACAAACTTCAAGGGGCTTTTGGGAGTTTTTCTGCCACGAGGCTTTTTTACAAAAAAGGCTACATCAATCTCAAAAAATGCTTGCCTTTTGCTATTTTAGCATTTGCTTTTTCCGCTCTAGGCACAATTAGTGTGCAGTTTATCAATTCTGCTTTTCTCTCAAAATTTCTACCCTTTTTTATTATTCTTTTTGGCTTTTATTTTCTCTTTTCCCCCAAAATCAAAGAAGAACAAAGAGCCACAAGATTCCATAAGGCTTATTTTCTCTTTGCTTTAGCTGGAATTGGTTTTTATGATGGTTTTTTGGGTCCGGGAACCGGCTCATTTTTGCTATTAGCCCTCATTGTTTTGGCGGGATATGGACTTACAAATGCTCTTGGGGAAGCTAAACTCTATAATTTTGCTACTAATCTTGCCTCGGTTATCTTCTTTGCCATTGGGGGCAATATGCTCTTTGGAGTTGGGCTAATGATGGCTTTGGGGCAGTTTATCGGAGCAAATCTTGGCTCTAGGGCAGCTATTAGATATGGCATTAAAATCATCAAGCCTCTAATTGTGATTGTTTCTTTTGCTATGGCAGCAAAACTTCTTTATGAACAATTCTAAGCCCCAAAAATCCCGTTTCAAACGCTCTTTGCAAACTCCACCACAAGTCATTTCAAAAGCACCACCATGCTCATCAAAACCTTTGATAAAATACCCAGAAAATTCTCAAAAATCCCCTTTGTGCCATCCTTTTGAACCCATTATCTTTAGCGATTCCAAAATCTTGATTCTAGGTTCTTTTCCCTCTGTGGCTTCAAGGCAAGAATCCTTTTACTACGCTCATAAACAAAATCGCTTTTGGAAAATCTTAGAGGGCTTGTTTGATTCTCCACTCCACAATCAACCCAAAGAATGCAAAATCGCCTTTCTAAAATCCCACCATATCGCACTCTTTGATATCACGCAAGAATGCTATATCCAAAACTCCAGTGATAGCACCCTAAAAATCCTCAAACCAAACCCCATTCATTCACTTATCCAAAACACGCAAATTCAAGTTATTTTTACCAACGGGCAAAAAGCCTCTAAGCTCTACTGCCAATTTTTCTATCATCAAGATTCTCCGCATTTTATCCCACTCCCACACATTCCCTTGCCCTCAAGTAGCCCCGCAAATGCCAAATACACTCTGCCTTTATTGCTTAGAGAATGGAGCAAGATTCTCCCTTATCTTACGACTTAGTCCATAAATTAGCCTTATAAGCTAATTTTGCCCACCAACCCAAAATCACTATTATTTTGCAAACCAAATCCCACCTCCAAATTTTTACACCCTCGCTTATAAGCAAATTTCACAAGCCATTCACAAACCAAATCCCCCAATCAAGCCAATTCTTAGCCACAAGTCCAAAAAGTCTTTACAAGCCCCATTTTTATTGCTACAATTCCCCAAAATTTACAAAAAGGCTATCTTTGGAATCTATCATCATCGAGCTTCTCACCTACCATTTGTGGCTTTGTATGCCACTCTTTTTGTTCCCGCTTGCCAATCTTTACGCACTGTTTTTCTTCCCCTCACACACCAAAAAGCTAAAGATTCTAGCCCTAGTCGCTCCTGCATATTATCTTTTTTTAAGTGCAAGCGTTTTTAGTGGTTTGGTTATTTGGGCAATGCTTGGTTTTGTTTTTAATTACAAGATTCTAGCTATGCTTATTATTTGGCTAATTGTTTTTATCTTTGAAATCAAACGCCACAAAAAACAAAAACTCATTAGAGTGGAGGCGGATTTCAGCATTAGAGAGGCTTTCTTTAAATGGGCTAAAACAAAATATCTTTTTGATTTTTGTGCGTTTGGATTAATCTTTATTTTATGGAGTTAAAATGCAATTTATCATTCACAAAAACGCAGGTGAGGCGACACTCAAACTAGAGGGCGAGACCTACCACCACATTTTCCAATCAAGACGCACCAAAAAATCTGAATCACTCCATTTAAGAAATCTAAAAGATTCTAACCTTTATACCTATAATATTACAAATCTCTCCAAAAAAGACGCTACTTTAACCCTGCGATCATCACAAAACATGCCGCTTAAAAATCCACCCAAAGGACACTTAATATGGGCGATGATAGACCCAAAAAATATTGAAAAAACACTCCCTTTTTTAAACGAACTCAATCTCCAAAAAATTACCTTTTTTTATGCCGAATATTCACAAAAAAACTTCAAACTTAACTTAGAACGAATCCAAAGAATCTTGGAAAATTCCTGCGAACAATGCGGACGAATCACACTTTTAGAAATTGAAATTTTGGAAAATCTGCAAGAGGTTTTGGAGAAATACCCAAATGCTGGAGTTTTGGACTTTGGGGGAGAGAAACTAAAATGTAGCCTAGAGATTCCTATTTTGGTTGGCACAGAGGGAGGATTTAGCCCAAAAGAAAGGGAAGCACTAAAAAACAATCCCAAATACACCGCCACTTCCTGCAATATCTTGCGTAGCGAAACTGCCGCAATTTATGCAATAGCGAGAGTTTTATAATTCTAACTCAATGTAAATATATTTGATTTATCCCTTACCTTTTTCCCAAAATACAATCAACAAAACTTAAATTTACAGCATTTATTTTAAAACAATCCTTTACATAAAAATCAAAAAATGGTATATTTATATTTAACCAAAATTAAATTTTCAAAAAGAGATAGAATGCAATCCACAACCCAAACAACAAAAACCAAAAAAGCTTTTACAATGCTAGAATTAGTATTTATCTTAGTCATTTTAGGCATTTTGGCTGCTGTGGCAATCCCAAAAATTTCTGCAAGCAGAGATGATGCAAAACTTGTGGCTCTAAAAAGCGATATTAACACCTTAAAAAGCTCATTCCCAGCTTACTTTCTCTCGCAAGGGCAAGGCACTTTTAATAGCGCCATTAGCCTTAGTGCTTCAAACTGGAATCTAGGGGATTTTGCCATTTCTACCACCCTAGAATCTAGCAATGGCAGTGCGTGTGTGAGTGCAAAACTGCTAAATTCTTCCAATGGACCTCAAGCTACAAATCCAAATCAAGCCCGCTTTTTAGAAATTAGCACCACCACCACACCCAATTCCAATGGGGACACTTGCGAAAAACTCATCTACCAGCTTGATTTAAATCCTTCTACACCACTAATTATTCCTCTTTTGAGCAACTCTATTGTATTTTAAACGCAGTGCCTTTAGTCTTTTGGAGATTATTTTGGCACTTATTTTGCTTGGCATTTTACTTAGCTTTGCCCTTCCAAAAGTTTTCAATTACCAACAAAGTGCGTGCGACAAAAAACTGCAACTCCAAGTTTTTAATTTTAAAACCGCTTTGAGAACTCAAATAAAAACACAAAATACGCAAAACCCCTCTATTGACCTACAAAAACTCTATGATACTCTTGATATGCACCCTAGCACTTGCTACTTTGAAACACAAAAAAATGGCTTTATAGGCATTAATCAAGATAAAAAAGTCTATTTTATAATAAAAAATGGGATTTTAGAATGTGAGCATACAAAAAGCGCCACTTTGCACAATGGAGAATCCTACTGCGATATTTTCTAAAGCTTTCTAATCACCATTAAAAGTAAGAATAGCAGAACCCCAAGTTAAACCCCCACCAAAGGCATCAAGCAACAATTTAGAGCCATTTTTGATTCTTCCTTCTTGATAATAATCATTGATTGCCATAGGTATAGAAGCAGCAGATGTATTGCCATATTTATGCACTGTTTTTACCACTTTATCACTTGGAAATTCCAAAGCCTCTCCCACAGCAGAGATAATGCGAGAATTTGCTTGGTGTGGGATAAAAAAATCAATATCATCTTTTGTAAGATTATTAGCCTTCATAATCTCTATAACATCATTAGTTAATGTTTTCACGGCAATCTTAAATGTCTCATTGCCTTTCATTTTGATAAATTGCAGTCTTTCCTCCAACATTCTTGCATTAGCTGGGTTTCTACTCCCACAGCCCGGCGTCATCAAGAAATCTTGGTATGCTCCATTAGAAGCAACCCTAACATCCAAAATTGCAGCCTCTTTATCTTCTGTGGCACTAATTATAGCAGCTCCAGCACCATCACCAAACAATACACAAGTGCTTCTATCTTGCATATCTATTATGCTTGAGAGTTTTTCAGCACCAACGATTAAAATATTTTTATAAGCTTTGGATTCTATCAATGATTTTGCTAAAGCAAGCAAATAGATAAACCCACTACAAGCTGCAGAAATATCAAAAGCCGGTTTATTAATAATACCAAGATTATTTGCCACCACACAGGCAGTTGATGGCATACAAAAAAAATCGGGAGAAATGGTTGCTAAAATCACCATATCAATTTGCTCTGGATTGAGTTTAGCTCTTTGAAGTGCGATTCTAGCTGCCTTTGTAGCCAAATCACTCGTGGCTTCAGCAGCCTCTGCGAATCTCCGCTCTTTGATTCCTGTTCTTTTTTGTATCCACTCATCGCTTGTATCTACGATTTTTGACAAATCATCATTAGTGATAATTTTGCTTGGAACATAAGCACCAATGGAGTTTAAAGCTGCATAGATTTTTTTCTCCATTGTTCCTCCGCTTTTTAATCTTTGTATTTTTCTAAAGATTCTAAAATCTTATCATTGATGCCATTTTCAATCGTAGCAATAGCCTGAAAAATCGCATTTTTCATAGCTTTGGCATTACTCTTACCATGGCAAATAATAACATTCCCATCAATTCCAAGAAGTGGCGCTCCACCATACTCTGCATAGTCGATTTGTTTTTTTAATTTCTTAAAAACACCCTTCAAAAATAAAGCACCAAATAAGCTAATAGGTGAAGCCTTAATGTATTTTTTCAAAAGATAAACAATAGAATCTGCCACACCTTCACTTGTTTTTAAAACTACATTGCCCACAAAACCATCACAAACAACCACTTCAACAGAAGAATCAAAAATATTATTTCCCTCGATATTACCAAGAAAATTAGGATGTGTTTTGAGGAGTTCAAAGGCAGCCTTGCTCGTCTCATTTCCCTTGCACTCTTCCTCTCCATTAGTGAGAAGTCCGATTCTTGCGTTAGGGTATTTTAAAATCCATTTTGCATATTCATACCCCATCACGCCAAATTCAAAAAGATTCTCAGGCTTACAATCCACATTTGCACCTGCATCAATAACCAAACTTTTATTGCCATCTATACGCGGCATTAAAGTGCAAATTGCAGGTCTATTGATACCTTTTAAACGCCCAATCTTCAAAGTTGCCAAACTCATTGTAGCACCACTATGCCCAGCAGACACTACCGCATCAACTTGCTTACTTTTTAACATTTCCATAGCAACATAAATGGAACTTTCTTTTCGCTTCAAAGCAGCAGTTGCACTATCATCCATCGCAATGAAATCATCACAATGGACAATCTTAACTTCTTTGCTTACTTGTGCAGGTATCAAAGGTGCAAGAATCTTCTCATCACCAATCAAAACCAAAGAAAAATCTTTCTCCTTCAATGCCCACAAGGCACCTTCTACAAGAGGCGAAGCACCGAAGTCTCCACCCATTGCATCTACAGCAATTCTCACTCTTATAGCCTATAATTATTGATTTTTATAATTTCCAGTAAATTTATTTACCCTATGTGGCATTTTCCATGTGCCATCTTTATCTTTTACCGGCATTGCCAAGGTAATTTTATAATGTGTTCTTCTCTTTGCTGCTCTTGTTTTACTTACGCGTCTCTTTGGTACTGCCATTTTATTCTCCTTATTCTTTGATATGATAATCACAACGAATCATTTCTAATTCGCTTCTTAAAATTTCTTCCAAATCAATTTGTCCATTCTCACATTCGACAATATCTTCAAAATGCTCGCTGTCCAAATCAATCTGCCCATTACTTAGATAAAATTCTAAATCCTCATTAAGCTCTTCATTGTATGATTCTCCACTCAAATCACAGACAAGCTCAATTGTTCCTCTTATTGTTCCACAAAGTTTGATGAATTCTCTATGACTGCTATCATAAGCCAAAACCCCTTCAAACTTTATTGCATCTTTTTCTATAAAAAATGGAATTTTCTCTCCATTTTTACAGCTCTGAAATGCCCTATTAAAAGGAATCTTGTTCAATTAGCAAATTTCTCTTTCTGCAAAGAAGAATCGAATCTCTTTTTCTGCATTTTCCAAGCTATCGCTTCCATGGACTGCATTAGCATCAATACTTTCAGCAAAATCTGCTCGGATTGTCCCTGCTGCTGCTTCTTTAGGATTAGTAGCACCCATTAATTCGCGATTTTTAGCAACCGCATTGAGCCCTTCTAAAACCATTACAACCACAGGACCGCTTACCATAAATGCTACCAAATCATTAAAAAATGGTCTGCTTTTGTGGATAGCATAAAACTCTTGTGCATCGCATTCGCTTAACTGCACTTTCTTCATTGCCGCGATTCTTAAGCCATTGCTTTCAAATCTATCAACAATTTTGCCAATTACATTCTTTTTGACAGCATCAGGCTTGATAATGGATAATGTCTGCTCCATTTTTGCTCCTAGTTTAACCCAAATTTTGGATTTTTATAAAATTAAGCGTGTTATTATACAAAAAAAACCTGCATTTAAAATTAAATCTTTTGGATTTTAGAATCTTTTTGGTGCTTTAATCCCCGATATTCTTAATTCCCTATAAAATCTTTCCACGCCAAAATTTGCCTTTTTATCAATTTTATAAGAAAGCACTTTTAAGTATTCTATAATGTCCTTTTTGGCTATTTTAGTATTTTTGGAAGCCTCATTTAAAAGATAATAAGGAATCTTAATATAGCTTTTGCTAAAAGCTTGAATAATCTTCTCACAAGATTTAAAATCCTTTCTCACACAAAGCCTTCCAAAAACAAAAGGTAATCCCCCCTTTTGATACCAATATTCCCCCATATCAATGTAGTTTTTTTCTCCTCGTGCTTTTTGTCTAAGCACCTCAAAAAGCGCCCTATCACCAATTAACACCCTACCCTTTAATCCCAAAACTTTTAAAAGTGCATTAGAAGTTGCAGATTGATAGTCACTCCCCTCTTTGCCTTGAATGCAAATCACACTCAAAACCTCTCGCTTAGCTACAATCCCGACTTGTGAGGCAAAGAATCTCTCGCTCTTAGCTCTCAATGCAGTAATAGATGAGACAAATCCAGCATCAATGCGTCCAAATAAAAATTCTTTATTTAATTTTGCTGGATAAGATTTATTTTTCCTATAAAATAGCATAAATTGCGAGGTTGTCGGATAAGAACGAATAAAAACCTCAAAAGGAAGAAGATTTAAATAATCAATTTTTCCAAAACGCATAATTTTCCTTAAAACACTAAACTTTTTGTGGATATTTTACACCAAAGTTTGTTAATTTTTTTGTTGTTTCTACTAAAACTTCAAATAAAGTAAGCTTTCAAAAAAATTTCTATAAAATAGCATAAAAAATTGGAGGAAATTATGAATCCCTTATTATTAGAAACCATCAAAAATCTTCCACCACTTCCTAGCACCGTAGAAGAATTACGCAATTACATTGATTCTAATGGAGCAAATTTGGAAATCAATAAAATTGCCACTATTATCTCCAAAGATCCTTTGTTGGTTGCAGAATTATTACGCCTTGCAAATTCCCCATTTTTTGGATTCTCAAGACAAGTTTCCACAATCCAACAAGTCATCTCTCTACTTGGAATCAATAATATCAAAAACATTGTATTAGCAAATTCTCTCAAATCCACTTTTCATATCGATGTTTCTCCCTATGGATTAAATACGGCAGATTTTCTCAATAATTGTTCCAAAGAAGTAGATTTCATTTCAAATTGGCTAAAAGAAGAAGATAAAGCTTTGGCAAATACTCTTGTGCCATGCGCCATGCTTTTGCGTCTAGGAATGATACTGCTTTCTGATATGCTTATTAAGTCCAACAAAAGCGAACAATTTCTACAAGAAAACAAAGCACATAACTTTCAAGATATCCACGAAATAGAAAATCACTATTGTGGCATTGATAGCATTTCATTTTTAGGATTCTTGTTTGATTATTGGAAATTTGATGAAATTCTCATTCAAAGTATCGCCCATATTGACAATCCTCATGCTGCTTCTAGCGAAATCAAAAAAAATGCTTATGCTCTAGCAATTACCAACTGCCTATTTGAACCTTATGCGCCTTTTAGCCTTTTTAACTCAAAAAAAGCTATTGCACTTTTAAACGAAGCAAAAAATCAAGAAATTAATTTTGATATGAGCAATTTCCTTGCTAATCTACCGCAAGAAGCCAAAAACAACTTAGCAAAAGAGATTGAAGATTAAACCCACCTTTAAAAGGTGGGAAGATAGAAGAATGCGATTAAAGCTTATCTGCATTTTGTGAAAGATATTCTGCAACACCTTTTGCATCAGCTTTCATACCTTTATCGCCTTTATTCCAACCAGCAGGGCAAACTTCACCATGCTCTTCAAAGAATGTCAAAGCATCGCACATTCTTAACATTTCATCCATATTTCTACCAAGTGGAAGGTCATTGATTACCGCATGGCGAACAACTTGATTTTTGTCAATTAGGAAAGAACCTCTAAGTGCAACTGCTTCATCGATTAATACTTCATAATCTCTTGAAATTTGTTTTGTAATATCAGAAACCATAGGGAATTGAACATTACCAATACCACCTTGATTTACCGGAGTGTTTTTCCAAGCAAAATGCACAACATCAGAATCGATTGAAACACCAATTACATTGAAACCTTTTTCTGCAAATGCTTTTACTCTGTGATCCATTGCAATGATTTCTGAAGGGCAAACAAATGTAAAATCTTTTGGCCAAAAGAATACAACTGCACCATTTCTACCAAGATTTCTTGCAAGTTCGAAATCTTCTACAATTTGATTATCTGCTAAAACCGCAGGTGCTTTGAAATTTGGAGCTTTTTTTGTAACTAACATTTTAAATCCTTTATAAAAATAATTTGTTGATAAAAAATATCAATTAGAATAGTATCCAAAAAAATATAAAGCCAAAATTAAAGCTAAAATTTCACAACTAATTTTGTGATGATTTTAAGTTTTCTAATGTTACAATTTCGAAAAATTAAAAATACAAGGTGAATTTATGAAAAAAGAATTTCTTTTTACTTCTGAATCAGTTACTGAAGGACACCCAGATAAAATGGCAGACCAAATTAGCGATGCGATTTTGGACTATATTATAGAGCGAGACCCAAAAGCAAGAGTTGCCTGCGAAACATTGCTTTCTAATGGTTATTGCGTGATTGCAGGGGAACTAAAAACACACACTTATGCACCTATGCAAGATATTGCTAGACGTGTTATTAGAGAGATTGGCTACATTGATGCAAAATATGGTTTTGACTACCGCAGTGCAGGTGTATTAAATGGCATTGGAGAACAAAGCCCCGATATTAACCAAGGTGTTGATAGGGAAGATGGAGAAATCGGTGCTGGGGATCAAGGTTTGATGTTTGGCTATGCTTGCAGAGAAACCGATGTTTTAATGCCACTTCCTATTTATCTTTCTCACCGAATCACAGAAAGACTAGCAGCTCTTAGAAAAGATGGCACATTGCCCTTTTTGCGTCCTGATGGAAAATCACAAGTTACTATCAAATATTCCAATGGAATCCCAACAGAAATTGATACAATTGTAGTTTCTACCCAACACAGCCCAGAAACCTCTCAAGAAATGCTTAGAAGTGCAGTGATTGAAGAAGTTGTCAAAAAGGCTTTGCCACAAGAATTTGCTTCAAACAATATTCGCTATTTTGTTAATCCAACCGGTAAATTTGTCATCGGTGGTCCTCAAGGTGATGCGGGATTGACAGGGAGAAAAATCATCGTAGATACTTATGGTGGAAGTTGCCCTCATGGCGGTGGAGCTTTTAGTGGAAAAGATCCAAGCAAAGTGGATAGAAGTGGGGCTTATGCAATGCGTTATGTAGCAAAGAATCTCGTTGCAAGTGGCATTTGCGATAAAGCTACCGTGCAAATTGCTTATGCCATCGGCGTTGTAGAGCCTGTTTCAATTCTAGTTAATACGCATGGAACAGGCAAAGTAGAGGATTCCAAAATTGAAGAATGCGTAAAAAAACTCTTCCGCCTAACTCCTAAAGGCATTATTGAATCGCTAGATTTACTTCGCCCAATTTATCAAAAAACAGCAAGTTATGGGCATTTTGGTAGAGAATTACCAGAATTTACTTGGGAAAAAACCGACAAAGTAGAAGCTATCAAGGACTACTTCAATCTTAAATAAGGGCTTTAGAGGGATTACAATCTCCTCTTTATCCCCAAAAACATTGCTAATTATCTCTCAAGTTTTTTAAATTTTAAAATCAAACCTCCATTTCACACCAAAACAAGCTTTGCTATTACCCACTTTCAAACAATCACCAAAGATATTTTTATCACTCCACCAAAACTTATCCAACCAAAATCTACAAAGTTTTAAGAATCTTTTTTGAAAATTTTTGCTTGATTTTTCCTAAAACGCCTAATAACGCTCATTATTCTAAGAGGCAGGACAATCAATCTGCCTTGCTTGCGTTTAGAATAAGCAGCAACCGCCAACCTTCCCAATTCATATGAAAGATTATAATCTTGCAATGGAATCTCCTCTATCTTCATTGAATCTTTTTGGGTAATTAGAAAATAGGTGTAAAATGGAATAGTTAAAAATAGTCCCTTTTGGTAAAGCCTTAAAAGTTTATATCCCAAATAACATTGAAAAGATAGGGCATTATCAGCTTGCGGTTTTTTCTTTAGCAATTCCCCTTTAAAAATCGGTGTTTGCTCTACCATATCCCACCAATATTGCCCTAGAAATTTATTGTGGTAATCCAAATAAATTTTGCTATCCTGCCAAGGTTTATATCTAAGGTAATAATGAAAAATTTTAGGTTTCTTAAGTGCATTATTAAAGTCTTTTCTTGGATAAGAAATATTTATCTTGCCTTTATCGTCAAGACAAGTAGCATTGCAATAGACATATACTAAAATATTCCATTCTATTGAAAGCTTATAAACCTTCCCAAGCATAACAGCATTCAAAATATCTTGATCATGTGTTGGACAATAATAATTTCCCGCAATTTCAAAAATTCTATTTTCTATATTTTCTTTTCTCCACAACTCCAATTCTATCAACATTATTCCACTATTAAAATAATTTACACTTAGGTCAATTGGCGGGTAAGTTTCAGTTTTTGATTTAAGGACTCTATTGGCACTATAATAATCCATCACCGCCCCACAAATTTTACCCTTCAAATCTATGGCAAACAATTCCCTCAAATCCCCCAAAACAAGCATATCTACATCCAAATAAACACATTTTGTTATAGATTGTGGCAAAATACTGCCAATTTTTAGACGATAGTAAGCTGAATAATTTCCATTGAGTGTCCACAAAGATTGGGTTCTAAAAATTTCATCCTCTAAAATATGAATATTAAGTGTGCAGGGGTAAGTTTTGGAAAGTTCTAAAATGAGGTTTTGAAGTTTTTCTTTTGTTTCTTGGCTGACAAAATCCATTAAGAGATGAAAATTATACGCCCCCCCCCCCCGCAACATTAGAATCTTTATTTGTATTTTGTATAATCGAGGTCATCAATACAGAAGCATAAGGCACATAACTTTCATTTAAATTAAAAACGATAGGATACATAAATCTCCTTCTAAAAGTTTTATGAAATTCTAACATAAATTAAAATTTTCATTCCAACCAAATAACAATCTCAGTTAAGTTTCTAGGCAAATTAATAGCAAAAATTACAACCCAAATTCATTTTCAAATTAAAAAAACAAATCAAGTAAAGGAAGTTTAATTAGAAGTATGGTGCGCTGGGCGAGACTTGAACTCGCACGGGTCGCCCCGCCACCCCCTCAAGATGGTGTGTCTACCATTCCACCACCAGCGCATAAATTTCGAAGAAATTCCGAGATTCTTGAAGAATCTCGAAAAGATATTATAAACCTAGCATTCCTGTGAATGGGTTTGCATAAAGCAAAATCAAAGCCACAACAAGTGTATAAATAACTTGCGCTTCAATCATCGCTAATGCAATAAACATTGTTGTCATCAATTTACCGCCAACTCCCGGATTTCTAGCCATACCAGAAATTGTTGCAGCAGCAGTGCTTCCCATACCGATAGCACCACCAAGTGCAGCAATACCTAGTCCAATACCAGCAGCAATAGCAGAATAAGACAACAACATCTCTCCAGCACCTTCAGCAGCAAATGCTACGCTAGCTAATGCAAAAAAAGCTAAAAGAATTTTTTTCATTTTATCTCCTCAATAAATTTTCAAAGTCTGTTCGGATCTGTCCCCTACTTATCACTTTGTGAGGTTGAATTATTATCACTTTTTGCTAAATTTTCAATAAAACTTTGTTAATTTTTTTAATTTACAATAAAATCTTTCAAAATTTTCTTAATACAAAATCCCTCTTAACCTTGATTTTTGCATGCTTTAAGTGCTGAAAGTTTTATACCGCTTAATTGATTAGCACCGTTTAACTTAAACTAAAAACTTATAATTTCACAATAATAGGATTCCACGCTTTGGAGCTTACAAGCACCAAATCACCGACTTTCAAATTCTCCCCTTCACTTTTAGAAACCACGACTTCTATGCTCCAATTCCCCACCAAAACACGCACAATAGCCACCAAACCATTCACAGAAATTTCCACTATTGTCCCACTTTGACGAAATTTGCCACTAGGCAAATCTTTCAAAAAAACTTCACTAGGCGTTCCTTGTTTATCTACCACCCCATTATTCAAATGCAAAACATATTGCGAAAGATAAAATACATCGGCTAAATTGTGACTTACAAAAAAAGTTGTTAATTCAAACTTTTGATGAATCTTCAAAAGCTCTTCTTGCAATCTTTGGGACATAGAAGCATCCAACGCAGAAAAAGGCTCATCTAAAAGCAAAATCTTAGGATTCCGCACCAACGCCCTTATCAAAGCCACTCTTTGTTGTTGCCCACCACTCAACATACTTGGCTTAACTTTCCTAAAGTTTTGCAATTCTACAATCTCAAGCAATTCCTCTATATGCTTCTTATCCCCTCTTTTTGGCAAAGCAAAGAGGAGATTCTCTTCAATGCTCATATTAGGAAAAAGTGCATAATCTTGAAATACAAAACCAATCTCCCTTTTTTGAGGGGGGATATTAATTTTATCTTTGGAGCTAAACCAAATAGAATCTTGCACTTTGATAATTCCAAAATCAGGCGTAGTAAGCCCAGCTAAAATCCTAAGAATCGTTGTTTTGCCTGCACCACTTTTGCCAAAAAGCGTAATTAGCTCACGCATTTTTAAACTACATTGCACTTTTAACAACACTTCACCTTGAGTGCTATAAAGCTTTTTTTGAAAATCCAGATAAATCATCTAAGCAGACTTTTTGTTAAGATAAAAAGTTAAAAGCAAAATACAAAAAGTAATGATAAAAAGGATTAAGGCGTATTGATGCGCTAATGCGTAATTCAAAGATTCTACCTCATCATAAATCGCAATACTTGCCACCCTTGTTTCTCCTGCGATATTTCCGCCAATCATCATCACCACTCCAAACTCACCAATAGTATGTGCAAAAGCCATAATAATTCCTATTAAAACAGAATGTTTGATATTTGGCAGCAAAATACGCCATAAAATCTCCAAAGGACCTTTGCCCAAAGTTAAAGCCGCTTCAAAAATAGATTTTGGAATGCTCCTAAAGCCAGCTTGAATCGGATTTACCATAAATGGCAAACTAAAAATTACTGAAGCAACAATCAACCCCTCAAAACTAAAAACAAGTTTAAGCCCAAAAGTCTCTAGCAAAAACTTGCCAAATATATTTTGTGGGCTAAAAGCAATCAACAAATAAAACCCCAAAACACTCGGTGGCAACACCAAAGGCATAGAAACAATTGTCTCCAAAAATGGCACAATTTTGCTTTTACTAAACGCCAAAAAATAACCCAAGGGTATGGCAATTAATAAAAGCAAAAAAGTAGTCAAAATAGAAACTTTGAAAGTTAGAAGCATTGTCTGAACAAAATCCATCAACCCACTCCTAGCAACATAATTTCATTTTCTGAAATATGCCAAAACACTTCACTGCCGATTTTTAAAGCGTTTTGATTAATAAAATCCAAACTTACAAGCGCACTGATATTTCCATTTTTTGCCAAATGAGATTCTAAGATGATGCGCGCAAAAAGCTCATCTTCTTGTATTTCTACAATCTTAGAACAAAAGGAATTTCCCACCCCTTCTATCCTAAGTGCAACCAATACATTTGTCTCTTTGAAGCACAATTCTAGATTCTGCCCTATAAACTCCAAACTCAACTCTTCTACCAGCAAAACCGAGATAGGCTCATCTCCTATTTCTATGGTTAATCGAGAAATTCCATTATAGGATTGAATTTGCTTCAAGATTCCTACAAAATTATTCAACACTATAACCAAATTGAATAAATTTTTCTTTGCCTTTTTGACCCAAAATATAGTCTTTAAACTCTTGAGCAAGTTTAGAATCTTTGCCATAGTTTGTGATAATAAGAGCTTGTTCAATAGGCTTATAAAGCTTCTCATCAATTGCAACAAAACTCATTGTTGGCGTATCAATACCATTTTTACCCAACATTGATAAAGCAGTAAAACCAACTTCAGCATTTTTGGATTCTACATAGGTAGTTGCCCCTCCAATGCTTTCACCTATTACAAATTTCCCTTGAACTTTTTCTAACATCTTTGTAGATTCCAAAGCTTCAATACTTGCACGACCATAGGGGGCGACTTTTGGATTTGGGATTGAAATATGTTGAATCTTTGGATTTAAAATATCTTTAAAATCTGTAACTTTAAAATCCGCATTATTACTCCACAATACAAGTTTGCCTTTTGCATAAATCTCTTCTTTTTGTGGTGCAAGTTTATCTGCATAAAGCTTTGCAGGATAGCTTACATCAGCAGCGACAAATAAATGCACTGGTGCGCCATTTTTGATTTGCGCATAAGCTTTGCCACTAGAAATATATGAAATTTCAATCTCATCATTTTTGCGATCTTTTAAAAAATCATTTTTAATTTCCTCTAAAACATATTTTAAAGACGCCGCCCCTAAAACACGAATTTGTTCTGCATAAACACTTGAAGTAAATCCAACAAGGCAAAAAACCAAAAAAATAACTTTATGTAACATTTTATTCTTCTTTTATATTCCCAAAATTACATCATTTGCTTTAAAGCCAAACCACACTTTCTGCCCGACTTCCAAAGCAAGATTGTTTTTAGAATCTTCTGTAATCACTGCCCCAAATTCAATCTCGCCACTTTGGATAGTAATCCCACAATTTACTGCACCATCAGAAATTGCCTTGATTTCTCCACACATACAATTTTGCAGAGAATTCTCAGAAGGTTTTTGCGTAAAAATAACAATCCAACTTGCTTTTACCAAAGCATAAACCTGCATCCCCAATGCCAAACCCATTTCTTTTAGGGATTGCAAAGTAATAATGCTAACAATTTGCAAATCTTGACTTATTTGCAAAGTTACCTCTGCATTAACCTTCCCTTCTTTAATAGCAACTATCTCACCTAATAACTGATTTCTAGCGCTTGTCTTTAGTATAAATTGCCTCCCAAAAATTGTATTTTTTGTTACATTATCCCATTCTTTTAAATCCACTTCAAAAAGTTTGAGAAGCTTTTCTTGTATTTCTTCCATTTCTCGAAAAATTTTAATAGCTTCCCTGCCTTTTTCTGTGATTTGCGTGCCTCCCCCTCCTTTCCCTCCTGTCGCCCTAAGCACCAAAGGTTGTTGAGATATTTTATTCATCATATCAATGCTATCCCATGCTGCTTTATAGCTCATTTTCATCTCTCTTGCAGCTTTGGCAATAGAGCCACTCTCTGCGATTCTCTCCAAAAGCTCTACTTTTCCATGCCCCAAGAAATTTTTATTATTTTCCTTAATCCAAATACGACCTTGCACTTCCATCAATCAAGCATCCTACAATCATTAAATTTCTACTAAAAGCAATCTTTTGTCTCGTATTATATTTTAATATATTACGATTGTCAATATAGAAATATTTTCAAGTTTTAAGCTAGCTTTGTTATAATTTTTATAACATTTTTAAAATCTTAAAATTTAAGGAATTCCAAAAATGACTATCATCAATCAAGAAAATGGGGAGATTCTTGTGCAAAATGTCAAAGTTTCTTCGCTAGAAACACTTTTTTTGAGTATTGAACACGCTCTTAAAACCAATGAGATTGAGCCACAAAGAATCTTTTTTAAAAACATTCCACAAGAAGCCAAAAAGAAACTCTTATCAAAAGACTGGTATTGGAATGGCTCAAAACTAGAAATTTATCAAGATTAAGGAGCAAAAATGCAAGGAAAAGCTTGGAAATTTGGAGATAATATTGATACAGATTTGATTATTGCTGCACGCTATTTAAACACTAGTGATGAGAAATTTCTCGCCTCACATTTAATGGAAGATGCAAGGGCAAACTTCACACAAGAAATCTCCAAAGGAGATATTATTGTAGCTGGAGAAAATTTTGGTTGTGGTTCAAGCAGGGAACATGCACCAGTTGCCATAAAAGCAGCTGGAATTGCAGCAGTGATTGCAAAAAGCTATGCTAGAATCTTTTATCGCAATGCTTTTAACACGGGATTGCCAATTTTAGAAATCAAAGAAACCGATTTAATTAACGAAGGTGATGTTTTAGAAATTGATTTAAAAGCCGGAATCATTCACAACCAAACACAAAAAACACAATATCACTTCACGCCTATCCCACCTTTTATGCTTGAACTTCTTGAATGCGGGGGATTAATCCCTTATGCAAAAACCCAAAAAGGAAACCAAAATGAAAAATTATAAAATTGCCGTTATCAAAGGCGATGGAATCGGTCCTGAAATCATCAATGAAGCCGTCAAGGTTTTAAAAGCAGTTGGAGAAAAATTTAGTTTTAAACTAGATTTTGAGGATTACTTAATGGGCGGAATCGCTTATGATCTAACCGGCAATCCTTTACCCAACGAAACAATTGAAGGCTGCCTAAAGGCAGATGCGACACTCTTTGGTGCTATTGGGGGAGAAAAATGGGACAATCTCCCTAGGGATTTGCGTCCAGAAAGTGGATTATTGCGTCTTAGAAAATCTTTGGAGGTTTTTGCAAATCTCCGCCCTGCAAAAGTTTATGATGAACTCATTGAAGCAAGCACATTAAAGCCCGAAATTGTAAGCGGAGTGGATATTTTAGTCGTGCGTGAATTAATCGGCGGAATCTATTTTGGCACACCCAAAGGACGCGACAAAGAACGCGGTTTTAATACTATGGTTTATAGCGTCAGCGAAGTAGAGAGAATCGCACATACCGCATTCAAAGCCGCTCAAAAACGCAATAAAAAAGTTTGCTCTGTGGATAAGGCAAATGTGCTTGATGTTAGTCAATTATGGCGTGAAGTGGTAAGTGAAGTGGCAAAAGAATATCCCGATGTGGAGCTAAGCCATATGTATGTGGATAATGCTGCTATGCAACTTATTCGCTACCCCAAACAATTTGATGTAATTTTAACGGGGAATCTTTTTGGGGATATTTTGAGCGATGAGGCAAGTATGCTTAGTGGCTCTATTGGTTTATTGCCATCAGCTTCTATTGGTGGCAAAGCAGCAGTATATGAACCAATCCATGGAAGTGCTCCAGATATTGCAGGAATGGGAATTGCAAACCCTATTGCAACCATTGCAAGTGCTAGTATGCTTTTGCGTTACTCACTAGGGGAAATTGACGCTGCAAACGCCATTGATAATGCCATAGAAACCACACTCAAAAAGGGCTATCGAACAAAAGACATTGCAAACTTTGGAGCAAAAGAAATTTGCTCCACAGAACAAATGGGAAGTATTATTGCTCAAAACATCTAAATCTTAAGAGAGAAAATAACGAATTGAGGCAAAATTTTTGATAGGAGTTTTAGAAATTGCCTCAACTTCTTTTGCCCCAATAATCCCTCCAAGTGCAAAAATTTCTGCTTGATAATCTTTTGGATTCAACTTCTCCAAAAAATCAATCCCCAAAGGCTGTCCTTTATTTTGTGTTTTAAAAATCGGACTAATCGTTATGCCATTTGCACCCTCTAAATCAGCTTGCAAAATTTCCTCAGAACTATGCGCACTATAAAACACCAAAGGAATCTTTTTCTTTGCTTCTGCAATTTGTTGCATTTGCATACCATTGCAATGCAAACCATCAAAACCAAATTTCAATGCGATTGCCAAATTAGAATTCACCAAACTTGGAATCTTGTAGTATTGATTAAGCTTCAAAAAAACTTCAAGTAGGCTTGGATTAAAAACATTTTGTTTATCACGATAGCAGGCAAAATCAATTCGATGAGAATCCAAAATCCTTTGATAAAAATTCTGAAATTCTCTAGGAGAGGTTGGGTAAAGTTTTGAATCGGTAATGAGGTAAGCTTTAATGCGCTTCCTCACTAGCCAAAACTGCACCCGCTAAAAAAACATAAGTCAAAATCATAAAAATAAAAGCTTGTAAAAATGCCATAAAAGTCAAGATTAAAAATGCAGGAAGAGGAGCAACCCAAGGAGCAAGCATAAGCATAACAAGCAAAAACATATCATCACCCTTAATATTTCCAAAAAGACGGAAAGAGAGTGAAACCACACGCGAACAATGAGAAATAATTTCAATAGGGAACATCAAAGGTGCCAAAGCCTTAACCGGTCCTGCAAAATGTGCAAAATATTTGACAACACCAAAGGTGCGGATTCCTTCAAAATTATAATATACAAATACTACCAACGCCAAAGTAAGAGTGAAACTAAGACTTGAAGAAGGTGCTTCAAAGCCCGGAATAATACCAATTGCATTTGCCAAAAAAACAAAAAAAGCAAGTGTTGCGGTAAGTGGCAAGTATTGACGCGCTTTTTCTTCTCCAATTACATCTTTTGCCATAAAAATAACCCCACCCAAAAACGCTTCAAAAACATTTTGCACTGCACCTGGCACAACTTGCATTTTTGAAGTGGCAAGTTTGGCTAAAATAACTGCAATAATAGCCACCAAAATAACATGAAATGCGATAATAAAATCATGGTCATGGCTAATTAACCCTGCAAATGTAAAAATAGAATTCATAAACTAACTCCCCATATTTTTATAAAGTCTATAATTATGCCAAAACTAATTTTAATAAAAAATTAACCTTTTTTATAAACTGAAGTTTTAAGAATTAAATCATGCAATGCTTTTTTATCTTTTCTCCACAAAGGCATTAAAAGTCCCACGAGAGTAAAACCTGAAAACAAAAATAGAAAAAACCGCAACAAAGAAAAGAAAAATCCAATGGGCTGATTCTCATTACGCCTAACCCACAAATCATAAGCTTTCTTGCCCGGGGTCTGCCCTTTTGTCGCCATCAATAAAGCAACAATAACTCCATAAATCAAAACAGCAATCAAAGGTCCCCATTGAGATTCCCTAAAACCTTGAGCACTGCCAATAACAACATAAGTAAGAAAATACAAAAGTGGCAAATAAATCATAAAAGTATCAATCACTTGAGCTTTGCCTCTTTCCCAAAAAGTAGCAAGAATCTCGGTTTTATTTGTAAGATTAGATTCTATGGAAGTTTTGGAGAAACCCTGCTTTTTTAATTTTCTCCATTGTTTTGACATTCAAAACTCTAATTACCGCGACTTCCGGGCTTAATGGCAACACTGCCTTGTTTGCATAATGGACAATTTTCTGGCGTATAAGTCTCAAATACAAAATCCTCTAAGGCAAAAAGTGGAAGATTGCAATCCAACTTGCATTCTGTTGCATCAAAAGAATTTGGGCTTTTATAGCGATTGCAGATTCCACGATTTGCAAGGGCTGCATAAGCTACGACTTTTGCACCAAGCTTTTGGACTTCTTTAGCCGCTTCCATTGCAGAACCGCCTGTGGTGATAATATCTTCACAAACAAGTATTTTTTCACCCTCACTTACCTCAAATCCTCTACGCAAAGTCATTGCGCCATTGACGCGTTCAGTAAAGATAAATCTCACTCCAAGTGCCCTTGCAAGCTCATATCCAGCCAATATTCCACCAAGTGCTGGAGAACAAACACAATCAATTTGCACTCCACAATCACGAATAATCTCTGCTAATGCCCTTGCCAATTCTTCTGCTATTTTTGGATTTTCAAGAACTTTTGCAGATTGCAAATAAAAGGGCGAATGCTTTCCACTACTAAGCAAAAAATGCCCTTCTAAAAGAGCATTTGCATTTTTATAAATTTGCATAATATCCATGATGATTCCTTTTAGATTTTAAGCAATTCCTCTTCTTTGTGCTTTACAAGCTCATCAATTTTTTTCACCGCATTATCAGTAAATTTCTGAATCTCATCTTGCGCTTTTTTGGATTCATCTTCGCTAATAGTTTTATCTTTTTCAAGTTTTTTGACTTTATCATTTGAATCTTTGCGAATATTTCTAATAGCGATTTTTGCCTTTTCTCCAATATTTTTTGCCTCTTTGGCAATTTCTTTGCGTTGCTCACTTGTCATAGGCGGGAAAAAAAGCTTGATAGCCTCACCATCATTATTAGGATTCACACCAATATTAGCTTCTTGTATAGCCCTTTCAATCTCTTTTAAAAGATTCTTTTCCCAAGGAGTAATCACAATCGTACTTGCATCTTGCGCAATCACAGAACCTACTTGATTAAGAGGTGTTGGGGTATCATAATAATCGATACGAATATGGTCCAAAATAGCCACAGAAACCTTACCGCTTCTTAATGTCCCAAACTCTTTTTTCATTGCCTCAATGCTCTTATTCATTGTCTCTTGTGTGTGATTATAAATTTCTTGCAAACTCATCATTTTCCTTCTATTTAGTTTGTGCTGGAGCAGCTGGAGCTATAGGTGCAGCAGGGGTAGCAGGAACTGCTGGAGCAGGATTTGTCTGTGTGGCTGGTATCTCTACATTATCCACGATGGATTTCTGAGAATCTTTTGTATAAAAATAACCAAGTGCGATAGTATTTACCACAAACAAAAATCCAAGCACAAAAGTCGTTTTTGCCAAAAATCCTGCGGGTCCTTTTGCACCAAAGAGACTTTCATTGCTTCCACTATATGCCCCAAGCCCGATGCTTGAACTTTTTTGTAATAACACCACAATAGTAATGATAATTGCCAAAACAAATTGCACAACTAATAAAATCCCACTCATACTTCTACCTCGCTTAAAAATTCTGAAATTCTAACAAAATCTAACTAATACAATGCTAAAAGCATTATTAAAAACATTTTTTTGTGGCTATTAGCTCTTTCATTGATAAATAGCTATTCAAAGCCCCAAGATACGCCATTGCTGTTGCTTGCATAGTATCAAGATGCAATCCATGCCCAATGACTGCTGACTTACCTGATTCAAACTCCACTTTTACCACCACTTTTGCCAACGCATCTTTCCCTTCGCTCACCGCTTCTACTTTATAATCTTTTAAAATCCCCTGATAGCCACTAATCCTATCAATGGTTTTCAAAATTGCATCCACACTTCCATTACCAATTGCCGCATCAACTCTTTCTAAGCCATCTTTTTGAATGCAAATAGCAGCGTGTGGCACCCCACTAGAACAATCACTAATCTGCATTCTTACAAGCTCAAAAATTTGCGGAATCTTCGTGGATTGTTCTGTCAAAATTGAACGAATATCCTCATCATAAACTTCTTTTTTCTTATCGCAAAGAATCTTAAATTTCTCAAATGCACTATCTAGCTCATCTTGTGAAATTTCACCAAATCCTAAGCTTGATAATTTATCCCTAAAGGCTGCCCTGCCACTATGTTTGCCAAGCACCAAACCATTATCTTGTGGGATACCAATATCGCTAGCCTTCATAATCTCATAAGTTTCAGGGTGCTTTAATACCCCATCTTGATGGATTCCACTCTCATGAGCAAAAGCATTTTTGCCCACAATGGCTTTGTTTGGTTGAGGGCGAATACCAGTAATATCTGCGACTAGCTTGCTTGCAGCATAAATTTCTTGCGTTTTGATTCTTGTATCCAAATCCTTAAAAATATCTTTACGCGTTTTTAATATCATTACCACTTCTTCTAAAGCGGTATTTCCAGCACGCTCTCCAAGCCCATTGATGGTGCATTCAAGCTGTCTTGCACCATTTTGTATTCCCGCAATGGAATTTGCCACTGCCAATCCCAAATCATTATGACAATGCACCGACAAAATAGCCCTATTCCCCACGCACTCTTTTATTTCTCTAATAATATCCCCAATCTCACTTGGCAAGCGATAGCCAACAGTGTCTGGGAGATTCAATGTCTGTGCCCCTGCTTCAATAACTGCCAAAGCGATTTCTTTTAAAAAACCAATATCGCTCCTACAAGCATCTTCACAGCTAAATTCTACATCCTCACATAAACTTTTTGCAAGTTGCACAGATTCAACAGCTCGTTTGATTACTTCGCCAGGCTGCATTTTGAGCTTATATTCCATATGAATAGGACTTGTTGCAATAAAAGTGTGGATTCGTTTTAATTTCGCTTTTTCTAATGCCTTTGCAGCAGCCTCAATGTCCTTTGGCACAGCTCTTGCAAGAGAACAAATAGTGCTCTCTTTGACCGCTTCAGCAATTCTCGAAATTGCTTCAAAATCTCCCGGACTTGCCGCTGCAAAACCCGCTTCAATAATATCTACTCCCAATCTTTCTAACTGCAAAGCAAGCTTGATTTTTTCCTCTGTATTCATTGAGGCACCGGGACTTTGCTCACCATCTCTTAAAGTTGTATCAAAAATTTTTATCATTTCCATTGTTTTTATCCTTATTGAAATATTCTAATTTACAATCATTTTACAAAGAAAAAAAGACTCAGAGGCAAAAATATGGAAAAAGTGAATCGAATATAAAAATAGATGCCATAATATCCCTTATGGTGCATTCTCATTTTTTCTTCTCCACTATCTTTTTCTTCAATAAATAATACAATGCTCTAATAGGACCAAATAACACATAACAAGTAATCAAAGTAACAATACTAAGAACCGGATAAGCAAAAAGAATCGCCAAAATAATCATTAGCAAAACAATTGCTCTTACAAAACTAATCTTTTCAAAATTTAATTTTTTGAAACTAGGATAGCGAATGTTACTAACCATAAGCAATGCTACAATCAAACTTCCAATCAACAAAAATTGTGAGATGGCTTTGGAATTTTCCAAATAATTTTGCAAAAATCCCATTTCAAGCAATAACCAGCTCACGACAAAAACCGCAGCAGCAGGAATGGGCAACCCTATAAATACATTAGGCTCATTTTGTGTTGTTGTAACATTAAACCTTGCAAGTCTAATTGCACCAAATACGACATAAAGCCCAGATACAATAATCCCTAGTTTCCCATACATATACCCAACATAACAAAACAAGATCATTGCAGGTGCCACACCAAAAGCTACTACATCTGCCAATGAGTCAAATTCTACTCCAAATTTGCTAGTTGTCCCTGTCAATCTTGCTACACGACCATCTAAACCATCAAAAATCAAACTCAATAGCACAAGCCAACAAGCCAAGTGGAACTTTCCCATTGTTGCATAAGAAACACTCAAGATTCCAAGATAAATGCTCGCGCCAGTGAAAAGATTTGGCAAAATATATAAAGGATCAATTTTCATCAACGAACATACCCAATCACGCTAGAACCCGCATAGATTCTATCATCTATTGACACTTTGATTTCTACATTAGCTGGGAGTTTAAACTTTGCCCTGCCATTTAAAAAGAATCCTATTCTTTGCCCTATTCTAAACTTTGAATCAAAAAAATACAAATAAACATTACGCAAACAAATTTTAGGGTATAGCACAAGAGAGCTATCCCCACAAACACCCTTAAAATCTAAAATAATTTTTTCTCCGGTAGCTTCCTTTCCATTATATAAACCTTGTATCCTAAGCTTCTCTTTTGCCTCCCCCTCAAAAGGCATTCTTATCATTCCACAAAAACAAATGGGCTTTTTAATTTCCAAATAAATCCCATCATGTTGATTTTCAATATTAACTATTTTGCCATCAATGGGAGCCAAAATGCTATTTTCTGATAAATCTTGAGGGATTCTCTCTGGATTATAATAAAAATAAACAAAACAAATTAAAGCCAAAAAGGCAAGAAATCCAATAAATTTCCAACCAACCAACCAACAAAAAAATAATATCGCCAAAGTAATAATTATCGGCTTCCAACCTTCTTTAGCGATAATTTGTGTTGTAGTTCCCAAATTCTCTCCTTTAAGCTTCTTCTTTCTCTTCTTGAACTATCCTGCTTTCTAAATTGTGTGCTTTCTCATATTCTGAGATAATTTCACGCACTTTTTCTCCATCAATATTTTCTTTCTCAAAAAGCTCTTTTACGATATTTTCAATAGCTTCTCTGTAAGTTTCTAACGATTCTTTAACCGCCTCAAAACGCTCATTGAGAATCTTTTTGATATATTCATCCATTTTTTGTGCCATTTCTTCACTATACTCTCTAGTGCTTCCAAGCCCACCATTTAAGAATACATTGCGTTGTTTTTCAAGCACCATAAGCCCTGCAACATCTGTCATTCCATAATAGCTTACCATAGCCTTAATAATATCTGTTGCTCTTTCTAAATCATTGCTAGCACCTGTCGAAATTTCTCCCAAAAATACCGCTTCAGCAGCCCTTCCACCAAGCAAAACATCTACTTCAGCCAACAATTCATGCTTTTGCATTAAATATTTGTTTTCTTCTGGTGTATTAAGCGTATAGCCAAGTGCCGCCAAACCGCGAGGGATAATAGAAACTTTGGTAACTTTTTTTGCCCCTTTTGTAATTTCTGCGATAAGTGCATGCCCACTTTCATGGTAAGCAACGATTTTTTTCTCTTTGGGCGAGATTCTGCGTGATTTCTTTTCTAATCCTGCAATCCCTCTCTCTACTGCCTCCAAAAAGTCACTTTGCTCTACTTCTTTTTTATTGTTTCTTCCTGCCAACAAAGCCGCTTCATTGACAATATTTGCCAAATCTGCACCGGCTAAACCAGCTGTTAGCTTTGCCACTTCAAACAAATCAACATTTTTTGAAAGCTTGATATTTTTAATATGCACCTTTAAAATTTCCACTCTACCTTCAAAATCCGGCTTATCCACCAAAACTTGTCTATCAAATCTACCCGGACGCAATAATGCTGGGTCCAAAACCTCTGGGCGGTTGGTTGCAGCAAGCACAATAACAGGCGATGAATCCGAACTAAATCCATCCATTTCTGCCAAAAGCTGATTGAGCGTTTGCTCTCTCTCATCATTTCCACTTATCATTCCACCTGCTGCGCGACTTTTCCCAATAGCATCAATTTCATCAATAAAAATAATACTAGGGGCATTTTTTTTGGCATTTTCAAACAAATCCCTAACGCGACTCGCACCTACACCTACAAACATTTCAATAAAACTACTTCCACTTACAGAAAAGAAAGGCACACTTGCCTCTCCAGCAACCGCCTTTGCAAGCAATGTCTTACCTGTCCCGGGAGGTCCTACTAAAAGCACACCTTTGGGAATCTTCGCACCCAAAGCCGCGTATCTTTCTGGATTTTTTAAGAAATCCACAATTTCTACTACCTCATCTTTAGCTTCTACATTTCCAGCCATATCATCAAATTTTACATTTGGCTTTTCGGCATTCACAAGCCTTTTAGAGCTTCCAATTCCCAATATTCCATTACCCATATTTTTTTGCATACGATTTGCCAAAAACATCCAAATAGCAAAGAAAATAAAAATCGGCAACACCCAGCCAAAAAGCATATCGCTAAGCCAATTACTTTCACTATAACCTGTATATTCTACGCCCTTTTCATCAAGCAAAGGAATGAGAGTATTATCAGGGCTTACTCTTTGAGCATTATATACGATTTTTCCGCCCGCATTATTCGCTGTCGCTTTAATATTAGTTTGTCCGATGGCAACAAAATCAACCTCTTTATTTTCAATCAATTTTTTCATTTCATAATAATTAATTGTTTTTGTTGTGCTAGCACCACTTAACTTGCTTACTTCACCACTTGGAGACATAAAGCGAAAGATTACAATAGCGATGATAGCAAAGATTACAAACATCAACAAAGGGTTTTGATTAAAAATATTATTTGGTTTTTTATCTTGTGGATTTTGATTATTATTTTGTTTTTGC
Organism: Helicobacter pullorum; assembly: GCF_900638355.1. Lineage (GTDB taxonomy): Bacteria > Campylobacterota > Campylobacteria > Campylobacterales > Helicobacteraceae > Helicobacter_D > Helicobacter_D pullorum. Next base: position 1,659,367 of record NZ_LR134509.1, read on the forward strand.
ATTTTTATCCTTATATTTTTTTAAAAGTTAAAGTTACCCATTCTTCATAATTATTTTGAGTAAGTAATTCTAAGTTTTTAAACTTATCAAGAACTTTATTTGTATATTTCTCCAAAATCCCTGATAAAATTAATATTCCCTCTTTCTTGAGATAAGAATCCAAAGGCAATGCCACGATAATATCGGCTAAAATATTTGCCACAACCACATCAAAGCTTCCTTTTTCGCTTGTAATTTTATCAATTGTGCCCAAAAATACTTTATCTAATACCACGCCATTTTTTTGCATATTGTCTTTTGTTGCGATAATAGCTACTTCATCTGTATCACAGCACCAAACATTAGCCCCACTTTTCTTAGCAGCAAGCGAGAGAATCCCACTCCCACAGCCAACATCTAGCAATCTTTTTCCCTCTAAATCTATCTTGCTTAAAGCTTCTAAGCAGCCAAAAGTGCTCCCATGATGCCCACTCCCAAAAGCAAGTGCAGGATCAACAATGAGATTGATTTTATCTTTTTTGGCTTCAAACCAAGAAGGGTGTATGTAGTATTTACCGCATTCAATAGGCTGAATAGAATCTCTGTATTTGGCAATCCAATCTTGATTTTGCAAAACTTGCTTTTCAAATTCAAGATGGATTTTCTCTCCCATAATATTTTCTAAATTGTTAGCATACTCTTGTAATTGCTCTTGAATTGCATTAATATCTTGGTAAGTGCGTATAATAAAGCTATTATCACTTTCTTCGATAGCTTCATTAGTAATTTCTAATGCTTTATTTTGCAAAAGCCATAAAAACTTATCTGCTTTAATGCTAAGGCAATTATAATATTCCATCACTAATCATTTACGCCTAATACAACTTCTAACTTTTCTTTTAAGACTTGTGGTGTAAATGGTTTTACAATATAGTTATTTACCCCTGCTTTCAATGCAGTAATAACTTCTGCTTTTCCTCCCTCTGTGGTAACCATAATAATCGGAATATCCTTAAATCTATCATCAGCACGGACTTTTTTCACCAAATCTAACCCATTCATTTCAGGCATATTCCAATCTGTAATGAGGACTTTTACATCAGGATTTGCATTCATTCTTTCCCAGCCTTCAATCCCATTTTCACCCTCTAAAATATCATTATATCCTAATCTTGCAAGAGTATTTTTTATAATCCTTCTCATAGTTGAACTATCATCAACAACGACCATCTTCAAAGCGGACTCCTTTAAATTATTAAAAATAAAAATTAAAAAAGAATTGTTACATAATAGCAAAATTTAACATAAGCTACAATAAATTTTATAGTTTTGTTGGTGCTTTTCTATCCAAAAATCCTAAAAGCCTCTTTCAAATTAATTTTCTCTTCATAAAAAGCTTTGCCCACAATTACACCCTCAATATCAGAATCTTTTAATTTCTCCAAATCTTCCATACACGATAATCCACCACTTGCAATAGTAAATTTACCACTACTTTGTGCAATTTCTTTGGTAAAATCTATATTAATCCCTCCAAGCATTCCATCATTGCTAATATCTGTGCATACGATAGCTTCTATTTTGCTATTTACAAACTCTTTTGCAAATTCTTTAGCCAAGATTCCATCTACCTTATCCCAACCTTCTGTTGCTACCCTACCTTCTTTGGCATCAATGCCTATAACAATAGGGTATTTTTGTGCCATTTCTTTTGCAAAATCTGGATTTTTCAGTGCAATAGAACCCAAAATCACACGATTTACTCCAATTTCTAAATACTCTTGTATTGTCTTTTCATCTCTAATTCCACCCCCAACTTCAATTTTAAGCTTAGAGTGCTTAGCAATCTTCTCAATTACCTCTCTATTTTTTGGCTCTCCCCTAAAAGCTCCATCCAAATCCACAATATGCAAATATTCTGCACCCATAGACCAAAAAAGCTTTGCAACCTCTAGGGGATTCTTATAATAAACTTTTGCACTCTCCATTTTGCCTTGCGTTAAACGCACAGCACAGCCACCCTTTAAATCAATTGCTGGAATAATTTGCATTTTTTACCTTTAATTAGACATTGCACCAAAAGCAATTCCAAATGAATCTACAATAAATTAATTTTTAGATTTTAGTATATACTTTTATTATTTTTTTGTCAATTTATCGATAAATAAACTCATTATTAATTTGTTTGTAAAACTTGTGTTAGTATTCATTGAATTTAAAATCACAAATTTATAAGGAATACAATTATGAATACTTCAAACATTATCATTTTAACCCTTGGTTTAACTAGCTATGTTTTTGGATATGATACAATTATCATCAATCACAACAATAAACCCATTTTCACATTAGATTTTTACGCACAAGGCGAAAGTTCATCTTTTGGCGGAGAATCCCAAACTTCTTCTCACAACCTCACGCAAGCACAAAGGGCAGAAGTTTTAAGAGCAGCACAATTTTGGGCAGATATTTTAGGGTCAAATGCGACTAATTTTAATCCCATTCCTTTAAGCGTTGGCACTATTAAAGAAAAAAATGCTTCTGCCATTTCTTATGATATTTTGCATGCAAACAATTCTTCTTTATTTGCTGATATGCTTTATCATAATTTAACTTTAGAAAACGCAAAAGAAAATCTTAGCCAAATTCCCATAGACAAAGATTCACAAGGAAATCCCATTTTTCTTTCCGACCACGATTTAAAATATTTGGGGCACATTAATATGGGAACACTCGACTGGTATATTGCTCCACACCCAAGCACATTGCCAACTAATGCCAACCAATACGATACCTTTAGCACCTTTACTCACGAATTATTCCATGCTTTAGGGCTTGCCTCCACCACCACAAGAGAACCTAATGATGCTTTTGCGACTTCACTCAATGCCTACACCCAAAATCTAGTTGATTCAAGGGGTGTTAATGCGCAAAAAGAAATGTTAATTTTAGATGACAATGCCTATCAATCTAATAAAAACATTTTTCTAATAGATACTGAAGTGAATATGTGGGAAGGAAATATAGGAGGTAGTTTGAGCAATGCCACAGGACATGCTTATTTTGTAGGAAGCCATGTCAATGAAGTTATCCAAAATGCAGAACTTGGCTTTGATGCCTTTAATGGACTGCCTATTAGTGGTTGGGAAAATGGGGATGCTGATTTATCTCACATCGAGCTTGATAACTCTCTTATGAGCCACCAAACTTGGATTAATTACCTTTTCTTTATGGAGGCAGAACTTGCTTTGCTTCAAGACTTGGGATATGTTTTTGATAGAAAACTCTTTTATGGAGATTCTATTTATGAAAATGGAATTACTTGGGAAAGCCGCAATGGCTTTTATGATAGAGAAAACAACGCTTGGGTTGAAGGGAGTTACAACCTTTCAACTTATGGAGTGGGCTTACATATCTATGGCAGAGAAAACACCGCCACACAAAACCACAATATCCTATCTCAAGGCATTGCGGCAAGTGGTATCCGCATGGATGGGAGTAACAACACTCTAAACATTCATTCCAAAATACACACTCTAGGCGATTATTCTAATGGAGTGCTTGTGTCTTATGGAAAAAATCACACTATTAATCATGAAGGCGAAATCAAAGCCACTGGAAAAGAAGGGATTGGAATCCACTTAAATTTTGGAGATAATGAAGCTGGGAATAGCTCTGAATATAGAGGCTCATATATGTTTGCAAATCCTGATTATGATTTGAGTGAATGGCAAGATTTTTTAGAGGCTTATCGTCTTGATGGTGCTTTGGTTAGCAATCTTAATTTGCAAAATGGTAGCTACACTGAAGGCTCTCTTGCGTCCATTTTTATTGCCAATAATGCTTTTGTGGAAAATATCAATATCCAAAATGGCGCCACAATCAAAGGCGATATTATTTCCCTTTGGAATCCAAACAACCCCCATTTGCTTGAAAATTACCAAAATCAATACTACACCACATTAAATTTTGGCAGTCAATCCTTATTGACCCTTAATGAGCCTATTTCTTTTGATGGAGGGATTTATGGCTATGAAAGTATCAAGCTCAATAATTATTCCACTCTAGCCCTTAGTGACAATATTCTAGTCTATGATTTATACAACAATACCTCTTTAACCCTAAAAAATCCAAATGCACTTATAGGCATTAAAAATCATTTTGAAAACTCCACTAATGCCACTTTATATGCACCCATCAATGCACAAGGCAAACTTAACCTCCAAATAGGCAATTCTGCCTCATTAGCAGGAAATTTAAATTTCTATATGGCAAAAGATTTTTACAAAGACAAACTTACACTCAATCCCCACAATTTATTAGGTAATGAAAATCCTATAAATATTACAGGCAATTTTGCAAATATCAACTATGATTCTAGCCTTAATGCTTCTCATACTTTAAATTTCAAATTTGACAACGCCACAAACACTCTAACCATTACTAGAAACTATGAAAAATTTGCAAAAAATGACGATTCTCGCTCTCTAGCCCTAGCATTAAAATCGCTAGCTTTAAACTCTAGTGAATCTTCTTATGTGCCTCAATTATTCCAAGAATTAGATTTCACCCAAGATACAAACCTTATTGCAAACAGCCTTGATAATCTAAATGCCAAAACCTATTTAGATTCTGCAAAAATCTCTCTTGACTTCCAAAAAAGCTTAAATGAGGATTTTATCAATGATTTTAATCACTCCTCCAATCACGAATGGATTGTGCAGGTTTCTACTTTTGGTGCTTATCAAAATACAAAAGAAAATGGAGATTTCAACGCATATAAAGGTTACAATGGAGGAATCCACACCAAACTTTCCAAAAATTTCAATGATTCATGGGATCTAGCATTCCATTTTATTTTTAACTCCAATAATTTTGATTTTGAAAACAACAGCAATTCTAAAAGCAAGGGAGGGTATTTTGGAATTACCTCCAAATATGACTTTGATTCTGTTTATCTTTTGGGTTCATTGCGTCTTGGCTATGAATACACAAATTTAGAACGCGCTTTAAAAATAGGGGTATATTCCCAAAATTTTTCTTCTAGCTTCCATTCTCTCACCACTAGTGCATTAGCTGGATTAGGCAAGGATTTCACACTCACTCCCAAACTTTCTATCTCGCCTTTAGTTTATGGGGAGATAAACTCTCTCCATATGCCTGATATTACAGAATCTAACGAAGGTGCAGCCTTAGAAATCAAAAGCGACAATCACTATTTCCTAGGCTCATTTGCAGGTTTAAAACTCGCTTACAACAATGATATTACAAGCCTTTATGGGTTAAAATTAACTTTACTTGGTGGCTATTATCACTTATTTACAGACAACCTCAAAGTCAATGCCAAATTCAAAAACGATTCCAACCATACTCCCTTTTATGCACAAAATACACTCGACAAAAAAGATTCTTTGCAGCTAAGAGGCGATATTGGACTTTTTTACAAAAATGGATTTTTTACAAATTTAGCCCTCCAAAGCAATACCCAAAAACACCATACAGACTTTTTTGCCTCTTTAGAAGCGGGGATACGCTTCTAAAAGCCCTCATTTTATAATTTCACAAAATTTTTTAGTATTTTTAAACCCACATTGTGAGATTTTTCAGGGTGAGGCTGAATCCCAAAGATATTTTCCTTTTGTACAATGCTTACAAAATCTATGCCATAATGACTCATTCCTAGGGCATTTTTGGATTCCCCCAAATAATAACTATGCACAAAATAAAGATAAAAACTATCCTCTAATCCCTCCAACAAGGCACTATTTTTGACTTTTTTAACGAGATTCCAGCCCATATGCGGAATCTTCTCTCCCTTTTTCAAGGCTGCCTTCTCAAAATGAATAATTTCTCCCTCCAAAAGTCCAAGCCCAGAATGCTCGCCAAATTCATAACTTTTTTGAAACAAAAGTTGCATACCAAGACAAATTCCAAGCAAAAACTTTCCACTTTTGACAAAGTCCAAAATCGCTTCTTGCATTCCACTTTTTTGCAAATGCTCCATTGCATCGCCAAAAGCCCCCACTCCAGGCAATATTATTTTGTCATAATCCTTTAGTTTTGAAGGATCACTTTCAATCTTTGCACTTTCACCCACTTTCAAAATAGCATTTTGCACGCTTGCTAAATTACCAATATTATAATCCACAATCCCAAGCATATTACTAATCTCTTTTAATCCCTATGGTAAATTTCACATACAGCGAAAGCCCCACAAGCAACAAGGTTACACCGCCTATCAAATACACCGCATAGATTAGTTTTTCAGGCTCAATAATAGTAAATTTAAACACCAACATCAAAGCTTCAATCGCTAATGCAATGACAATAGAACCCAAAAAGCGTATCATTGTTTTATGCACCATTTTTGAATCTTGAGATTTTTGCCTACCCAACACCTCTTCTTCAAAAATTGCCCTTACTAAATCAAAAATTGCTAATGAGAGCGTAATAAGTATTGTCGCTTCAAAAATATCTTTAATATCCAAACTATTAAATCTTTCTAATGCCTCCCACATGCTAATTCCGCCCTTTACAAGCAGCAATCCACAAACCAAAAATAAAGCCAAAGAAATTACAAAATAAATCGCTTTTTTAAAGTTTGAAAAAAATCCAAATAATGGCATAGGACGCACCAACAAAGAAGTCTTATCCAATGGAACATCCATACACACCACATACATCAATTTACCCTTATCATTATAAAGAGGATAAGAAACCGTTACTACAAGATTCCCACTTGCCAAAGAAGGGTAAGGATCTGTTAAAATACACTTTTTTTCTTTAACAGCCCGATAAAAATACGCTCTATCGTTGTGATTTTCTCCCTTTTTGCATTCAATGGAACTATCATTGCTAATCCCATCAATTGCTAAATTTCCACTAGAATCAAGCACATACAAAAGCTCAAAAATTCTTACCTCACTGCCAATTTTATGCAAACCATCAATAATTTTATTTAACTCAATATGGGGCAAATAATTTTTGATATTGCGTTGCAACAAAAAACACAAATATGCTCGTATTTCATAACGCATTTCTGCAAATTGTAAAATTTCTTTTGAAAGCATTAATTTCCTTAAAAAATATCTTTAAGATTCAATCTGTTTTGTGATTGTATCAAAAAAGATTCTATGATAAGCTTTATCTTTGGGGAGATTTTCTCTCCAAATTTCTAAGATTCCCTTATATTCTGCGACACTCAAATTCCCCTTTAAAAGCTCATAATGCAAATACACTCCATAGGTATTTAACACATCACTTTGACAATATTCGTCAATCACCTCATACTTTCCTTGATAATACAACTCCAAAACCATATCTCCATGCACATCATATTTTCCGGGCATTCCCACAAGATTTGCCACCACATCTAATTTCAATCCACGCACACTACCAAAATTGCCAAGCACATCTAATAAATCTGTATGGAATCTCTCACTATATCTTTGGCGATAATTCTCCCATTTATTCTTGTTATATTGAAGATTATCCACTTCAAAATAAGCATTAGCTTGAAGCTTATACTTCATCGCCCTAAGCAAAAGCATCGGCAAATCAAATCCTCTACCATTAAAACTCACAAGCTTTGGTTGATGCTTATTAAGATAATCCAAAAAGGCTTTGATGAGGGATTCCTCCCTTTGCTCTTTAGTTTCGCCAATGGCTTTGAAATTTCCCACTTTTTTAAAATTCCCAAATTCATCACAAAACACCGCCGCAATAGACACAACTTGATGATAACAAATAGGCAAAAATTCACTTCCACTATTTTCTTTTTGAATCTCCATTGCTTTTTTGCTAATCTCCAAATCATCGCTAGAAACAAAATCACACTTTTCAAATTCCGCCCTAAAGCCCTGTTTAATAAGCTCTACATCAGGAATTGTTTCACAATCAAACACCATTACCATTTTTGCTCCACAAATATTTTTTAAAGTAATTTTAGTTAAAATCCTATCAATTTGTTATAAAAAGGGATAAAAATGTTACTTGGAGTAAATATTGACCATATCGCAACTTTAAGAGAAGCTAGAAAAATCAATGACCCAGACCCACTAGAAGCCATTTTTATTGCCAAAAGAGCCGGGGCAGACCAAATCACTCTACACCTAAGAGAAGATAGACGCCATATGAATGATGATGATATTTCTCGCATTGTAGAATCTTCATTTTTGCCCATCAATATCGAATCTTCTATCAATCCCCAAATCATTGATTTTTTGCTAAAAATAGCTCCACACAGAATCACTCTTGTCCCAGAAAATCGTCAAGAAGTCACAACTGAAGGCGGATTAAATGTAGAAAAAAACCTCAAAATAATCCAAGAAATTACAAAAAAATTCCAAGACAATGGCACAGAAGTTTCGCTTTTTATTGACACAGATATTTGCCAAATCTGTGCTGCAAAAGAAACAGGTGCAAATATGATAGAACTTCACACAGGAGCTTATGCAAACCTGCATTTAATGTTATTTACAAATCTCCCAAAAATGCACAACAGCATCAAAACCTTAGAACAATCCAAAAGCCACCTAAAAGAAGCTTATGAAAATTCCTTAATAGAGCTAAAAAATGCAGCAAAAGAAGCAAAATGGCTTGGGCTAGAAGTTGCAGCAGGACATGGACTAAATTATGCCAATTTAAAGCCGATTTTAGAAATTCCAGAAATCATAGAGTTAAATATCGGACAAAGCATTGTTGCAAGAGCAATTTTCACAGGATTAGAACAAGCTATAAAGGATATGGTAGCACTTCTTAAATAATCCTCATCTCACTTGCCTACTCATTGCCCACACATCTATTTATCTACATCTATAATTAACATCTACTTATTGACCTATTTACTTATATTTATTGAAGATTTTATCAATAAATCCACAGCTTGATTATCTCAATTATTTACTCACTCGCTTAACTTTCTAATTATTGATATAATTACTTTCACATGCAATCACTTATCTACTTACTAAATTATCTAATTCTAACACTTATCTACTAAATTACACCATTACCCACCAAACTCACTTCATTATAATCGCTTACTAAATTACTAAATTACTAAATGATTGAATGATTGAATGATTGAATGATTGAATACAATATCTTACCTATAATGCTATACGCCATTGCTATTTATTATCTTTCAAGTATTACCTAGTAGAATCATGGTAAAAAGTGACAATACGCATTTCTTTAACTAAATTTTGGCTTATTTCAAAGCCATAGCAAACAACAAACCCTAATCCATAGCCGCCAAATTTCACTCATCTCTATTGAGTATGCACTTCCACAACGACACTCATTCCAGCCCTTAAGTCATCAAGTCGTGCTTGGTTAGAATCAATTTTAATCTTTACTGGGATTCTTTGGACGATTTTTATGAAATTTCCTGTGGCATGATTGACTTTTATTGCACTAAACTCGCTCCCTGTTGCCGGGGAGATTTCCTCCACCACTCCGCTAAATTCCTTATCATTTAAAGCATCGACACTAAAAACCACTTTTTGCCCGATTTTTACCTTATCCATTTTGGTTTCTTTGATATTGGCAATCACCCAAATATCTTTTGGCACAAGATAAACAAGGGCGGTATCTTGAGAGACAAACTGCCCTATTTTTGCACCTATTTCACCCAACTTTCCTGCAATAGGAGCTTTAATGAGTGAATTATCCAAATCAATCAAGGCAAGCTCTAATAAGGATTCTGCCCTTTTTACTTCTGCTTCTAATGTAGTTTGGTTGGTTTTGAAACTTTCAAATTCTTGCAAAACCTGTTGGAGTTGGGCTTTTGCTTGTATATGTTGGGCTTGTGTGCTTTTGAGATTCGCCGCTGCATTGTCATAATCCCTTTTGCTTAGAGCTTGTTGCTTAATTAGCATTTTGGAGCGTTTAAAATCCGCCTGCATATTTTGGAGATTTGCCTCTACTGCTTTGATTTGCGCTTCCTTTTCTTTGATACTTGCTTCATGCAAGAGATAATCTTGTGCATAAGTTTTAAGTGCATTTTGTGCAATTGTGAGATTTGTTCTTGCTTCCTCCACCCTTTGAGTGAAAATCCGTTTATCAATTTGAAAAAGTGGCTGTCCTTCTTTGATTGTTTCAAAATCTTTGACATAAATTTCTGTGATATATCCACTCACCTGCGGAGAAAGAATTGTCGTGCTAGATTGGATATAAGCGTCATTTGTCGCTACAACATTCATAAAAAATGGTGGAAGCTGCCAAGCATATAAAATCGATAAAACGCCGATAGCCATTCCTATAATTGTAGAAACAATCACAAAAAGTTTGGGTTTGCGTGGTAGCCAAGAATATTTTTTCATTGTATTCTCCTTATTGATTTGGTTTCTTTGTTGTTTAATTTTTCTAAAAATTGAGCGGTTTTGAGATTGCTATTAATAGATTTAGTTTTTAGAATGTTTAATTCTCTTTGTATAGAATTAGATGAAAGAAGTTTGAAATACACATAACGCGAAGCTAAAACAAGAAAGATAAAAGTCCCAATAACCCCTATATAAAAAAATAAATCTCCATAAGCTAAGATTCCAGCCTGTTTATTGAGTTCTTCATAAAAATCACCTTTGAAGCGTTGAATAAGGTTATTTGCTTGGAAGGAATGATTAAGCAAATTCTGCATATGTTGCATAGTTTGCGTCTGTATAAAAAAACCGATAATTGCCGAACCTAATAAACCAAATACGCCTTGTGAGAAAGTAAAAATTGCCGCGAAAGTAACAAGATGATTGATTCTTCTAGCATACCCTAGAATAATTCCATTTACCATTAAAGGACCGATGAAAAATACACTAGCAAAAGCAATAAGAAATTGCCCCAAATAAAGATTGCTAGGGAGCATATCTATTGAAAGCTTTGTAGAAAGAAAACTACCAAGCGGGATAAGAAATGCCGCAAAAAGAATCATACCATGGGAGCGTTCATAATGATAAATCATAATACAAGCGATTCCTCCACACAATGCTCCTAGAGTTAAAATTCCATAATAATCCATTAATTGATAATCGCTAAAGCCTAATACATTCTTAAAAAGCCCAGTTGCACCCGTGCTTTGTTCTGCCAAACACATACGCACAAATGCCGCAGCTAATGCTACTTCAATTAGCTGAATATTAGTTAGAAATTTGAGATTTATAAAAGGGCGTTTTTTGAAAAACTCTATTAAAAAGAAAATTCCAAAAGAAACAATAGCAATGCACAATCCATAAGCAATATAACTATGATGCCACCACACAATATTACCAACACTAAAGATAAAACAACAAATGGCTGTGGCTAGAGCATAAAAAACAATCGAAGAATCTTCGAATGAAAAAGCTTTGTCTATTTGCGAGGGAGGAAGCTCTATTAGCAAAGAAACACAAAAAGCAATGATACAGATTCCAGCCTCAAAGCACAACATCAAATGTGGATAATCACTGATACTAAAATACGCCACAATGAATCTTGAAAGCACCGAGCCAATTTGGATTAATCCAATGCTTATGGGAAAGAGTAAATATCTTTGTTTGGGGGGCAACATTTCAAGTGCATAATAAATAGTCAATACATTGATACCTCCTCCCACTACACCACCAATAAAGCGCGCAAAAATGACTACACTAAAATTACTATACATTAATTCTAAAAATTGTGAAAGCAGCAAACCAACAAAAATACAGATAAAAAAGATTTTGAGTCCAAAATGCTGTCTAAGTCTAAAAAGCATAATAGTAGTCCAAACATTACCCATATAATAAGCAGCAGTTACGCAAGCTCCTTGTGTAGGCGTAAAACCATAATCACCTTGCAAATAAGGAATATAGGCGATGATGAGATTGTTTTGTAAGCTTGCAGTTACCAAAGCAACAACAAAGCCTATGCCATAAATTAATCTTATTTTGTTTGGAAAATCCGGTTTAGCTGGACTTCCCCAAATAGATGGCATTTCATTTGGAGTAAAATGTTTTTCAAATTTCAATGGCATAAGCACCCTCCATTTACAAAAAAATAATTTTATTGAAATCAAGATAGGTTGCCTCTAGCGGTATAACTTAACTTGCTTTAAAAAGAAAAAGAATCAAAATATTTTAATGCCATAGTAGCAATTTAGTTTTGAAGCGTCTGGAGAATGAATGATAGAATCTCAAGGAGTTTTAAAATTTTATTATATAACAAAAAGGTTAATTTAATATTAACCAAAACCATACGCCATTAGCCCGGTTTTTGGGCTATGGATTTGGGCATTAAATATTTTATATCCCATTACACATACTGCTTATAAAATTCCTCTAATTTGCCTAGTGCCTGTGCCACCACGTTTGGCTTAAAATATGTCTGTATGTGCGTAGAATCTTGCAACCTAAAAAGCTCCTTTGTATCTGTGCCACTTGCCCTTTGATACGCCTCCTCGCTCATATACGCCGTATCTGCCTTATCGCCCACCATTAGCAAAAGTGGCTTGTTTATAAGCTCGATTTGATTGAGTGCATCAAAGCTCATAAGCTCCAAAAGTGAAGCTGTGGTGTAAGCAAAGCTAGAGTTTGGGTGTGCGTGTGTGTCGCCATAATATATTGCGCCCTCGCGGTATAAATCCGTGTCAATCTTGGCTAGCTCTGGCTGGCTTAATTTCACAGGGGCAGCTCCAGTGTAGAGCATCTCTCCTAAAGCCTGCTTTGCTCTTGCCCTTGAAGCTTCCTCTAAGCGAGCTTGTATGCTTGAAATTTGAGAATCCAAAAAGCCATTGCGTCTTACTAGCCCGCTATTAAACATACTAAGCGTGGCGATTGCTTTTAGGCGTTTGTCTGTTTGTGCGGCTTTAAGCGTGTAACCTCCACCGCCACAAATCCCTAAAATCCCTAGGCGATTGTTATCCACGCCCTTAAAAGTAGAGATAAAATCTATAGCCGCGTATATATCCTCTATGCGATTAGTTGGGGTATCGACATTTCGGGGGCTTCCCTCGCTTGCTCCTTGATAGAGCGCATCAAAAGCTAGTGTTACATAGCCCATTTGTGCGAGATTTTGTGCATACAACCCTGCCACTTGCTCTTTGACCCCTCCATTTGGGTGAGCTACCACGATAGCAGGATACTTGCCACTAGATGTAAAGTTTGGTGGTAGATAGACATTTGCCACTGCCTTAAGCCCTCGTGTGTCATAGGATACTTGCTTAAGATTCACCTTGCCTTTTTCGTTTTTGCTTATGGCGTTTTCATACACTAAGCCAAAGGGATTTCTAGCTACATTACGCGCGGCTTCTTGGCTTTTATTGAGTGTGTTTTGATAAGCTTTTGAGCTTTTAGCTTGTGGGTATTTGCTAGAATCTGCAAAAATATTTGTAAATGCACTTGCCATCAAAACTCCACTGGCTAAGCTTGCAGAATTTCCTAAAAAGCTCCTACGATTTGGTTTTTTCATCTTTTCTCCTTGAAATTTTTATGAGATTCTAAAACCTAACACCTAGTGTCTGTCAAGGACAAAAAGAAAAATGTGATCAAAAATTTCTATCTTGGGCTAAATAAGATTCTATACAATCATTAGAATCTACACTAACAAAAGTATGTAAGGTATGGATTCTAGAATCTCACCCTTTTCTTGCATTTGACATATTCTTTATTAAGCGGGTTTATATCATCTTTTTGCTTGGCTATCATTTCTTTGTAATATGCTACCTTATAATCAAGCTTTTCTAGCACTACTTGGAGTTTTTCTATATCATCAAGCGTTTTTTGTCTCTGTCTTTGGATAATCTCTAACCGCTCTTGTGCGGTATTCTCGCCCTTAGCACATAGTGTAATGTAGTATTTTATATCCTCTATACTCATACCAATCTGCCGATAACAATCTATCCAAAATACCCACTGTACATCTTTCTCGCTAAAATACCGCACATTATTACTATCTTTTTGCACAAAAGGAAAGAGTCCCTTATCCGCCCAAAACCTCAAAGTCCTAGAGGCTACGCCTGTTTTTCTCTCTACTTCGATGATTGTGTATGCCATAGTTTTCCTTTGCTTGAATTTTTTGCATTATAACACACTTAACACTTAGTGTTTGTAATAAAGATTAGAATTTATCAAAGAGAGTAGAGAGCAAAATTTATCTTGAAAATGAATTAATGCGATATATCTTAAAGAGTTTTTGGCACTGCAAATCACAAAAATACAAAATCTACGCCAAGTGAAATATAATAAATTATCGCTCTAATTTAACAAAACTCTATCAATGTTAGCACAATATCATCATTTTATATATTTATATAACTATATATCAATATATATTGACATATTAATGTATAATAGATATAATCCTTTAACTAAAATGATTTTCTTAAGGAGTGCATATGCAAACAAAAGCAATTGAAATCTTGCTAACATTTATGCTATATTTTATTGAATTATCCTTACTTTTTATAGCTATAACAATGGCAGTTGAATACCTTAACACACGTTTTAATAATATTTTAAAGAGATTTTTAACAAACAATATTTTCGGGTATTTTAAGGCGATTTTACTCGGTGCTTTGACACCATTTTGCTCGTGTTCTACCATACCGCTTTTTAAAGCCCTCTTAGAATCAGATGTAAGACCTAGCATTTGTGTGGCTTATCTGCTTACTTCACCCTTGCTAAATCCCGTAATCATAGCTATGTTTATACTAAGCTTTGGTTTAGATATAGCAGTGTATTATGGTATTTTTGTTGTCTTCAGTGTTTTTATTTGCTCTTTTTTACTTTCTTTTGTGAATTCTAGTTTGCTCATCAAGACTAAGCCCAAAAAGTATAGCACAGCCTTTAAACCAACACAAATCTCAAATTCTCATTTGCAAAATGCTATTTTTACCACAAAAGCCAACAATACCTGTTGTGTAAAAACTTTTAATAACACAAAAGCTACCTTATCTTTAAAAGAATTATTCCAAGAAGCATTAAGAGAATACAAAAAAATATTTGTCTATCTTTGCATTGGAATGATGATTGGAGCATTTTTGCATGGCTTTGTGCCACAGGGATTTTTGGAGCAAACTTTATCTAAGTTTGGAGCTTTTAGCATAGTGTTTGCAGCCCTAATAGCAATTTTACTCTATGTTCGCATAGAGGCTATTATACCCATTGGGCTTGGACTTATGGGAGCAGGAGTGCCACTTGGTGCAGTGATGAGCTTTTTGATTGCTGGGGGTGGCTGTTCCTTGCCTGAACTTATTTTGCTAAAATCCATAGTGAAAAATATCTTTTTAATCCTTTTTGTGGCAATAATACTTGCAATGGCCATTGGATTTGGGTTAATATTGTATTATGGAATCTAGGAGGCATAAATGGAGGAATTAGAGAAATTTTTACATATAATGGGTGCTGTATATGATGAAAGTAGAATAAGAATCTTAGCATTTTTACTACATTACAAAAAAGAGCACACAATGCTTTGTGTGTGCGATTTACAGCATTCACTTGATATGTCGCAATCAAGACTTTCAAGACATCTTAAGATTCTTAAAGATGCAGGATTTTTGAAAGTAAAAAGGCAAGGTGTGTGGGCGTATTATGGTATCAAAGATAGAGTATCCTCGCCTTGTCTTGTCTTGCTTGAAGAGATTAAAAGGCTTAATTTAGAAATACCGCCTCTAAATTTTCACAAAAACACTCTTACAAAAGAATGAATTTGTATTTAGCCGTGCTTGTTTTTAGTTGTTTTTGGAAGTTAAAAGTCTAAACTATAAAAATTAAAAGATTCTAATAGCAAAATCTTACTATCTTATACACTACGCCTGTTTTTCTCTCTACTTCGATGATTGTGTATGCCATAGTTTTATCCTTTTTTTTAAAATATTATAGCATATTACATCAAGTGTTAGCTTTTATTTAAAGTCTTATGTAAATTTAGCACAAAAGTTAAGATAAGCTCTTAGTTAAACTTTGTAGAAATTTTATATATTTAATAAAGCTATAAAAGCTAAGAGCTAGTGTTTGTTGTAAAATTTATGCTAAAAATATTTTTTATCTTTTTATCAGCACCTTAAAATCATCTTTTTTGGTTTTTAAAATTTCTATGCCATTTTTGCCACTGCTAGTTTCTAAAACCTTGCCAAGATAAACTAGCCCATTATAAGGAGGTTGTTTGGCATAAAAAATCCCTATATTGCCCCATGGAGCGAAATAAAACAAATCTCCGATTTGTGGATTATAACCCTCTGTGTTTTTGACACTTAGAGGCTTTGGCAGATGGGCTATTTTTTCTTTGCCCACATAATCGCTAAATTCTAAGCTCAAAGGCAGCTGTACCACAAACTCCCTTGAAGCCGTATTATCCTCTAATTCTACTTTCACATATTTGCCCTCAAACTCTAGTTGTATTTGCATTGTCTGTGCCATTACCACACTCCCCAAAAATAGTATCAAGTATGCAATTTTTGCTTTCATCGCTCTCAAAGCCCCACGCTTTTTGCTTGGTCTGAACCTATTGGGTATCGTTCCCCTACGATTTTTATCTCTTGTATTTTTAAGTCTATTTCTTGTAATTCTTGTTTGGAAAAGCTAATCTTTAAAGCCCCTAGATTTTGCTTTAAGTGTGCTAATTTAGTCGTCTCTGGGATAGGCATTATAAAGGGTTTTTGTGCTAGTAGCCACGCTAGAGCGATTTGTGCGGTTGTGGCTTCTTTGCCATCTACAACTTTGCTTTTTGATATCTCTTTTACAAGCTTGATAAATGCTTGATTTGCCCTTAAAGCCTCAGGTGTGAAACGTGGGAAAGACGCCCTCATATCAAGCGTTGGGTGAAATCTCGTGTTTTCATTCATAAGCCCACCCAAAAATCCTCTCTCTAATGGAGAATACGCAGTAAAACCGATACCAAGCTCCTCACAAGTTTGCAGCACGCCATTACCCTCAACCTCTCTCATCATCATAGAATAATGACTTTGAATCGAAGTGATAGGGCAGATTTTATGGGCTTTTGCTATCGTCTTTGCCCCCGCTTCACTAAGCCCATAATGGCGGATTTTACCCATTTTTATAAGCTCACTCATCGTATCTGCCACTTCCTCAATAGGCGTGTCAGTATCCACTCTGTGCTGGGTATAGAGGTCGATATATTCGCTCTTAAGCCTTTTTAAACTCGCATCAACTGCCCTAAAAATAGACTTTTTGCTTGAATCTTGCTGCTGTTTATTAAAGGGATAATATAGCCCAAACTTCGTGCCAATCACGACTTTATCGCGTCTATCGCCAAAAGCCTTGCCAAGCAAAATCTCATTAGTATGTGGTCCATAGATTTCTGCGGTATCAAAGTATCGCACACCAAGTTCATAAGCCTCATGCAGTAGCTTTATCATAGCCTTTTCTTCCGGTGGTACGCCATGATTTGCACTCATACCCATACACCCTAAGCCCAAGACTGAAACCCTAAGTGTGGCAGAATCTTTGCCCAAGATTCTAAAAGGTAGTTGTGTAGTATTCATATTTTCTCCTTTTGTTTGTGATTTGATAGAATCTGCTAAGAGCATATTTGCTCCTAAACCTGCCAAAGCCACGCTACTAGCGACTTTTGCACCTAATTTTAAAAAATCCCTTCTATTTTGAAATTCGTTGTTTTGCATAGTTTGCCCCTTAAGGATTTTAGGATTCTTAGAGAATCTCAAATCTTAGAATCTAATTTGGTTTAGAATCTATATCAAGTAGTCCAGAATCTTGGCTAAGAATATGCATTTAAGCTAGATTGATGACTTTAGATTCTCAAATAAAAGTATAAAGAATGAGAGCTAGTCTAAGTCAAGAGACAGGATTAAATATTTTAAATTTTATTTTTTAGTGCAGTTATAAATTCTTTAGCGATATAATAGCTCATCAAAGGTGGCACAGCATTGCCTATTTGTGCGTAAGTGGCTCCATTGCTACCATAAAAAATAAAGCTATCTGGAAAACTTTGAATCCTAGCACATTCCCTGACACTTAGTCGCCTATGTAAATTTGGGTGGGGGTGAATCACCGCTCCACCTCCACGACT
Organism: Helicobacter pullorum; assembly: GCF_900638355.1. Lineage (GTDB taxonomy): Bacteria > Campylobacterota > Campylobacteria > Campylobacterales > Helicobacteraceae > Helicobacter_D > Helicobacter_D pullorum. The sequence continues at coordinate 1,677,343 of NZ_LR134509.1, forward strand.
ACCTCGTCCCGTAATCGTTGGAGCTGGTTTATCCCATTCTAGTTTGCGATTTCCTACATAGCCATTAATGGTAATTTTATGTTTACTTCCTGTGTGATTTGGGATATTTTCATCATATTCTAAAGGCAAATCAGAAATTGCATCTTTTAAGGTTTTTGGTTTTGCCTTGAGGGCTTTAGGGAAAGAGATTTCGGTTTTTATATCAAGCCTTTTGCCGATGATAATTACTCTTTTTCGATTTTGTGGCACTCCAAAATCACTTGCATTTAAAAGTGTGTGTTTTAGTTCATAACCACAAGATTGAAAAGTAGGCAATATTTTTTCATAAAAATTTTCTTTAAAACCTTTACCGCTTTGAATCCCTGCTACATTTTCTACCAAAAAATATTTGGGCTGTTTATCCTTTAGCACTCTAGCATATTCCAAGTAAAGACTATTGTATCTGGAATCCACGTTACGATTTTTACCATTAGCGATAGTGAAACCAAGACAAGGAAAACCACCGATTAAAATATCTGCATTTGGGATTTCCTTTGTATCTAGCCCATAAATATCTTTGCAAAGGATATGTTTACCGATATTTTTCGCATAAGACTCACAAGCCTCCTTGTCAATGTCATTAGCAAAAACTATATCAAAACCAGCTTTGATAAAACCTAAATCAAGCCCACCACAGCCAGAAAAAAGGCTAATGGCAGTTGGTTTGTTGGATTCCACATTATTAAATCTCATGCTAAAACCTTATAGTTTTTGTCAAATTCACCAAAAAGTCTTTCTAAATCATTAAAAATATTTTGTTTTGTTAAAAGTTTAGATTCTACATCACTGAAATATTTTATAAAACTATGGTGAAGCTTAAAATCAAAATCATTGACAAGCTTTATTATACTAGAATCTAAATAGCTAAAATCTAAAAATATTTTCTTATTGCAGTGTGCTATAAGGATATTTCTATCAATACGCAAGGAATTTCCTTCGTATCGGTTAATGAGTTCTAAAAAACTTTCTTTGCTTGTTGTTGAATCTTTAAAAATTTTTACAACTTCACTACCATTGAAAAAATAAAGTTCCATTTTCGTATCATCTTTGATAACAAGCACCAAATCATCGCTATAAATAAATTCTGCCATTTTGTTGAATTTTTCTCTAAAGGATTCAAAGCTTGAAAGGGTATCAATGAGTTTTAAAAGTTTTAAAAATTGTGGTTTAGAGCCAACTCCTGCACCATCGCTAGACTTTCTTTCACTTAAATAATTATCCACTTTCAATGAATCAAAAAGCACTCGTTTTTCAAAACTTCCCATATTGATTTCTGTATTTTTAGCTATGAGTGTTTTAAGTGAAAAAGAATAATGATTGGGAAATATAATATCCGCCTTTTCCCTACGATTACTTGCAATTTTGTCTTTCACATTGATAAAATAATCACTCACTTCATAGCTTAGATTCTTTCTTTCTTGAGTATCTGCTACACAGCCATTAAAAATAATCGCTAATAAATCCTCAAAAACCCTCGCACTCGTTTTTCTCTTTGCAACTTCGTTAGAACTTATAAAACGATAGAGATAGTTGTAAATATAGAGTGTAAAAAATTTGTGTTTATTTTTTTGGAGGTAAGAAAAAAAATCATAAATTTGATTTATGGTTGTAATCTTGCTTGGAATGATAGATTTTGCACATAAATATTCACTAATGATTTTTATGCTATCAAGTTCTTTAAGCATTAGTAAATCTCCAAAAATAGAATCAAAATGTCGCTATTGTAGCATATAAATCATAAAGAATAAAAATTGTAAAACCTTTTATTTGCAGAGAATCTGCTAAGAGCATATTTGCTCCCAAACCTGCCAAAGCCACGCTACTAGCGACTTTTGCACCTAATTTTAAAAAATCCCTTCTGTTTTGAAATTCGTTGTTTTGCATAATTTGCCCCTTAAGGATTTAGGATTCTTAGAGAATCTCAAATCTTAGAATCTAATTTGGTTTAAAATCTATATCAAGTAGTCTAGAATCTTGGCTAAGAATATGCATTTAAGCTAGATTGATGACTTTAGATTCTCAAATAAAAGTATAAAGAATGAGAGTTAGTCTAAATCAAGGGGTAAATTAGAAAATTATACAAGTTTGTAAAGTTATGAAAAAATAAGCCAAATAAAGCACTTTGCTCATCTTTCATACCCTCTTAGGCAGATTCTAAAACTATATGATAATCTCACCCCAACAACACTAACTCCAAGCTTTCATCGCTACCTTTTGCCCTAAAATATCACAAAAGATGCTTTTAGCATAATGTGCAAATAAGCCTTAGCAAATCTTGCCTTTAGGCTAAATTCCATAGCATAAGCCTCTGTGAATATCTACTTTGCTATCTCATCTATCGCACTTAGGGCATTGAGACTTCTAGGATAGCCGATGTAGGGCACTAGAGCTGTAATCACTGCAATGAGTTTAGCCCTATCATTGCCATTACGCAAATTCCCTGCGATATGCGCTCTTAGCTGCGGCTCTGCTCCACCCATAGAGGCGATATACACGAAAGTTATAAGCTCTCTAAACTGCAGCTCTAACCCTGTGCGTGTGTAATAATCCCCAAAGCAATTTGCACTTAAAAAATCGCGTATATGCCTTTGGTCGCTTGGGGCGGCAGCATTGGATTTATCTATCCCCTCACCAAAGAGCACCCTTTGTGTTTCTAAACCCTTTTGTTTGCGATTTTCCCTATTTGTCGTGCCTTGAGATTCTAAAGGTAGTTTGATACCTCTTTGCTTAAAAATTGTGTTAGTGAGGCTTACAATCTCAGCGATTTTACCCATTCCCACATAGGGCGTGGCTTGATACACCACTTCTTTGATAGCAATAGGGTTTATCCCTAGATTCAAAGCTGCATTAAGCATTGTCCCAAACTCCTCTTTTGCTGGGATTGCCACCAAAGAAGCAAGGATAATCAAAAGTCTTTCATGCTCTTGCAGGGGCGATTTCTCCCATACCTCATCAAAGGCGAAATTTGCGTAATTTGTGAAAAACTCTAAATCCTCTTGTGGTAGTGTGCTTGTGCCAAAAAGTCTCTCTAAATTTGCCTTAGCAGTTGGTGTTAAATCATTCATTGTTGTCTCCTTGATAGGTGAAATAGTGTTTGTGGTAGCCTCTAAAGCATACAAATCATCAAATGCAACAAAAGCAAGGGAAGCTCCAGCAAGTTTTAATGAATTTCCCAAAAACCCTCGCCGATTTTTTGCCATTGTGCCTCCTTAAAAAGAATTCAATAGAATCTAAACAACACATACATTGTGCTTATTATGCGACGTGGTTAAAGCATTTATACTTTAAAGATTCTATACAATGCAATTATAAAAGATGAGAGTTAGTCTAAGTCAAGAGTTTTTTACAAATGCAAACATAAATTTAGAATCTATGCCTAGCTAACTTGAAAAAGTAGGAAAAATTTTTAATAATCAAAATATTTTTGTGACTTTTAATTATTTAGAAAAGACAAAATAAATTTTTCAAGCTATTTATGAAGTAGAAAAATATTGCCATGTAGAGCCAAATGAATAGGACTAGATGATAAGACAGAAAAATTTGGAAAAATTTTGCATTTACCCCTTGACTTAGACTAACTCTCATCTTTTATAATTGTGTATTCTTAGCTTGTATTCTTTATAAGAAAGCCCGTGAGCGATAGATAAATAGGGGTATAAAGGGATATAAGTGAGATTCTAAACTTAATCACAAAAGGAGCAATTATGCAAGATTCACATAAGAGACGAGCGTTTTTAAAAACAGGTGCAAAAGTCGCTGGTGGAGTGGCTTTGGCAAGTATGGGGATTAGCACACTTTTTGCGGATTCTAACAATACTCATAGAGTAAATGCTGGGCAAGACACGCAGGGTGTAACGCTGCTAGGAGATTCTAAGATACCTTTTAAAAACGGAGAGAGAGAATCCCCGCACGCGGCTATGCAGCCTTTGGCAAAGAATGGAAATTTAAGCCCTATACTTTCACTCGCCACCCATTAGGGCAAGAAGATGTGCTTATTGAGATTCTCTATGCTGGAATCTGCCATAGCGACTTGCACGCTGTGAGTGGCGATCATGGGAGTCCAATCTATCCTATGGTGCCCGGTCATGAGATTATGGGCAAAGTCGTGGCAGTGGGAAGCAAGGTGCGTAAGTTTAAGGTTGGCGATTATGCCGGAGTGGGCTCTATCTTGCAACAACACCTCATCACCAATCTCTTAGAAAGCCGAAAATTCAATGTGCTTGATAGAGATTCAAAGGGCTATTATGACTTAGAAAAAGCACTCATCAAAAGCCCTGATGCACAAAGTGATGAGATTTACAAACTAGGCAATGTGCTAGGAAGCGATTATTTTTTGCTCTTTGGCATACAAGGAATTGCAGGTCAAACCAAAAAAAGCAATCTCACCAACAAAGAAATTCACCAAGTCGAAATTGTCGTGGATTATCGCGTGATTTTGTTTGCCACTAGGCAAATCAAATATTCCAACACCCTAACTATGTCCCTAAACCTCAAAGATGACAACCTAAGCACCAACCAAGAAGCCCTAAAACAAGTAGCACAAAAGATTTCTGATGATATTTTAAACGCTATTTATCCTCTAAAAGTTGCCAATATCGCCAACAATGAAGCGGTATTTTCTCAAACTCTAAAAGTTGGCGATGTCTATGAATGCTTTGCTTTGGGCGAGGCGATTAAGGATTCTTACACCAAAGAAACCACCGGAAGAATCGAAACCAAAGTAGGTGAAGTAACCATCACAAGAACAAACCCCAAAATGTCCCTATGGAAACATCACGCAAGGTAGCGTTCAAAAAGGCAATCTATGCCGCCCTTTAGGAAGTTCCAATGGTGGGGGTGAAGGCAGAGATGCAAACTACTCAATTAACCCAAGCGGTGGAGTAAATCTAGGCTTTTAAGCCAAGCTCCGCCTTGTTAGAAATGTATAAACCAATTTTATAAACCTGCAAAATCTAAAATATTTTGACCGCCCAATGCCTCAAAGATAGCCCTTAAATGCACTAAGATAGCAACTCCTCATAAGCCCAACAACCCTCTACAAACCCCCAAACAAGCTCCAAAATATCTTTTTCACCTAAACTCCTTACTTTGCATTCGCTCATTGTACAAAAAGATTCTAAAGCCTCATTAAGAGTTAGCCTTGATTTGTGCTAATGTATTTTAGAATCTAAAAGCCCCATATACCTTGCCACATATTTTTTGAGATTTAAAGCTTTCATAGATTTTAGCTCATAATTTTTCTTTTTCTCTTGACAGACACTAGGTGTCAGGTTTTAGAATCTTACTTTAGAATCTTGCTAAGGCAAGATTATCAAAAAGCTTAAGGAGGCACAATGCGCGATAAAAACAAACAGCCCTTGCAATCCTGCGATTCTCCCCAGAGAGCCTCAAGGCGAGATTTTCTTAAAGAAAGTTCTAAAATGCTGGGTGCGGGGCTAGCCTTTAGCACATTAGGTGCTATAAATCCGATATTTGCGGCTACACAAGCCAAAAAACAAAATCCAAACAAAAAAGGAGACAATATGCAAACAATCACTTTAAATAATGGCGTGAAAATGCCAATTTTAGGCTATGGCGTGTATCAAATCGATAAAAAAGAATGCTAGCGATGTGTAGAAGATGCGCTAAGTGTAGGGTATAGGAGTATTGATACAGCAGCGAGTTATTTTAACGAAGAAGCCGTAGGTGCAGCGATAAAGGCAAGTGGTATAAAACGCGAAGAGCTGTTTATCACCACAAAGCTTTGGATTACTAGTACAAGTGAATCTAAGGCAAAGAAGGCGTTTGAGACTTCGCTTAAAAAGCTAGGGCTAGAGTATCTTGACCTCTATCTTATCCACCAGCCATTTAATGATGTTTATGGTGCGTGGCGGGCGATGAGCGCGCTCTATAAAGATAAACTTATACGAGCCATTGGGGTAAGCAATTTCTATCCTGATAGATTGGTGGATTTTTGCTCATACAATGAGATAAAACCCGCTCTCAATCAAGTAGAATGCAGCCCAATGCATGCACAATTTGAGGCACAAAAGATAATGCAAGAATACAATGTCGCTATGGAATCTTGGGCGCCTTTTGGCGAGGGCAGAAATAATATGTTTGGCAATCCAACCATCGCTGCCATTGGCAAAAAATACAATAAAAGCGTGGCACAGGTGATTTTAAGGTGGCTAATACAGCGAAATATCATAGTCATTCCAAAGACCACGAGAAAAGAGCGTATGATAGAAAATTTTAGTGTCTTTGACTTTGAGTTGGATTCTAAAGATATGCAGACTATGGCGAGTCTTGATGATGCAAAAAGCCTCTTTTTTGACCACAGAGACCCTGCGATGGTAAAGTGGCTTAGTGAGTATAAGGCGGATATTTAGCGATTATCAAGAGCAAAAAAGCATTCTAAAGGAAAGCTCCCTTTAGAATCGCTACAAAATTTCTAAAGCAAAACCTATATAATAAAATTTCACATTGCATAAAAAGCTTCACAATATCCCAATGTATTGCCTCCCAAGCCATAACTTCTAAAGCTTGACCAAATTTTACCAACAATTCCTTTATAGCAATCATCGCAGACAAAGAGCTTAAGTAAGCAAATACCTTTTATACTCTTCAAAAGGTAGCTTTGTAACATCACTCTTATTCTCTGTATAATCAACATCAAAGATACAAAGGCTCTCTAAGTCCAAATACCTAAGTCGCGATACAAAAGCACAGCCACCACAACTAAGCCCGCTACACTCCACAACAAACTTGCTATAATGCTGGGGATTAAAATCCATGGAATCTAAAAAGCAATCTTAAATCCTATAATGCGATGGGTTAGCTTAGATTCTGTGCTTTTGAGAAACTAGAATCTATGAGTATGGATTCTTGCTAGAGTAGAATGACATCAATAAATCTGCTATAATGGTAGGGTATAAAGCTGTAAGGAGCAAACTATGACTATCACATTAAGAAATGTGGATTTTGAGACTTTGCAAGTGATTGAGAGTTTAAAGGGCTTAAAAAAAGATTTAGAGATAGAGAAAATCCCAAATGATGAGACCCTAGAGGCGATGAAGGAATGTGAGGAGATTTTGGCAAATCCGCAGAAGTATAAGGGATACAGAAATGTAGATGAGTTATTTGAGGAGCTTTTGCGTGATTAAGTATGAGGTGAAATATTCCAAGCTTTTTAAAAAAGATTTAAAACGATACAAGCATAATCATAAAACCCTAGACGCCGCCAAGCAAATGGTGAAGCGACTAGCAAATGATGAAGCCCTAGAGCCAAAACACAAAGACCACGCCCTAAAAGGTGAATACACAGGATATAGAGAATGCCACATAGAGCCAGAGTTGCTACTTATCTATAAAAAGCAAGATGATATATTGGTGCTAGTGTGCTTTAGACTAGGGAGTCATAGTGAGTTGTTTAGTTAAGAGCAAGTCAAAGATATGTGTTTAATGGCATAAATTTTAAGAAAAGGAGCAAACCATAACTGTAGTGCTTAAAAATGCGGATTACACTACTTTGGAAGCTATCAAAAATTTGCAAAAAATGCAAAAGAATTTAGAGATAGAAATACAAGAGGACAAAGACTTTGAATTTATACGACAAAAAATGCGACAAAAGTTAGACTTACCACGAAATAAAGCCGTATTTGAAAGGCTAAAAGATAAATGAAATATCTAAGCCTAGATGAGGCTATTATTTTACACAATGATATTATGGAGGCGATGAATGGGCTACAAGGCTACAACAAAAGCCAAATTAGCTACCTAGAATCTGCCCTCACACATATACAAAATGATGAGTTTTATCCTAGGTTTTTAGACAAACTTACACACTAATCTTTTCGTGTGTAAAATTCCACCCTCTTCCTTTATATTGTCCTTTTGGACGGCAACAAACGCACTGCTTTATACATTGCAAAAGCATTTATAAAATTAAATTATCCTGAATTTTTAAGAGAAGATTTTTATGAAAAACTAGAAGATGTCGTGGTAGATGTCGCAAGTGGCGAGATAGATAAAGAAAATTTAAAAAAGATATTAATCGAAATATTAGGCTTATAAATGCAAAAAATCATAAAACTTGATGTGTATAACGAGAAAAATGAGTATATGGGAGAAAAGAGATTCTAGCTAAAAAATAGAGCCTAGAATCTATGAGTATGGATTCTAGCTAGAGTGATCAATCCACCCAAGCAAGTCAAATCTGTTATAATGCCAACACATAAGCGATACACCAAGCAAAACAACAACAAACAAAAGGACTACGTAATGGCGGATTTGGTTATAGATTCCATTTTGGCATTTGCCTCTTTACACAAGGATATACAACTCGTTACCCTAGAGGGCTCAAGGGCTAATGTCAATGCCAAAAAGGATAGATTCCAAGATTATGATATAAGCTTTTTTATGGAGGATATTTCATCTCTGCGTCAAGATACTGCGTGGCTTGGGCATTTTGGCAAAATTTTGATGATGCAAATGCCAGAATCTATGGAGCTATTTCCACCGGATTTAAAAGAAGGGTGGGAGAGCTATCTTGTGCTGTATGAAAATGGGGTAAAGATTGATTTTACACTGATACCACTAAGTGATGTGGAATATTATTTCACACACGAGAAACTTACACAAGTTTTGCTAGATAAAAATGATGTAGTGTCAAAGACTATGGGGCGTGAGATTGTCCCAAGTGATGAGGATTTTTGGCTCAAACCCCTCACACAAAGAAGTTTTGATGATTGCCTAAATGAGTTTTATCATCTCAAAGGCTATGCACTAAGGGCATATCTAAGAGATGAGGCTATGAGTATGAATGCTTATATAGATTCTATGCGGGAGGCATTGTTAGTTTTGCTGTGCTGGGAGAGGGCATTAGAGGCTTTGAGGGGTGGAGATTCTAAAAGGGCGTTGTTAGCACCCACAAAGCCTAATAAAGACAAGGAATTAGATTGTGATGAGAGGACGCAAGAGCTAAGGATTCACACCAAGAGATTTCAGCATAACTTTAGCTTTGGAAAGCACTGCAAATACCTCCCTGACTTTCTTTCTAAGGGGACTTATAAGACTTTGTTAAAGACTTATAAACTAGGCGATATTACACAAAGCTATAAAGCTTTGAAAGCTTTGCAAAGGCTTTGTGATGAGACAACTAGCAAAATAGCTAAACACACGGGCTTTGTGATTCCAAACTACAAAAAAGCTATCCATACATACTACAAAGCCCTAAAAAAGCTATAAGCAAATCTAATCCTCATCATACAATCCCACAAGATTTTTGTTTGTTGCTATTTTGTGAGATATATCCACTTTCAAAACCTCAAGAATATTGCTTGATTCCAAACAAGGAATCTCTTGGGTTTTTGTCAAAACAATAGAATCTCTTGTGTTTGCTTGTTTGAGAGTATAGCTTTTAAATCCTGCCAAAAACGCACTATAAAGCATTGAAGAATTTTGACTATAAGTAGTAATAATGCAATCCTTTGAAGTGAGCAAAAAAAGTGTTTTAAAATATTCATAAGTCCATAATAGCTTATTTTTGTTGGGGCTAAAGGCATCTTGAAAAACTATATCAAAAACCATTTGCTTCTTTTGAAAGCCCCTCAATATCTCCCTTGCATCTCCCAAATGCAAAAAAACTTTAAAATCGCCCTTTTGATAAAAATGCTTTTGTGTTAATTCTGATAATATCTCTGTATCTAGCTCTTTGGGGTAAGAATATTGCAACAAAGTTTGAATCAAATTTCTATCCATTTCAGGAGAATGAATCTCTAAAGCTTTGATTCCATTTTGATAAGCATAGTTAATCGCACAAAGCGTGTTGTATCCAAGCCCAAAACAAATATCAAGAATCTTGAGATTGCGCTTATTTTTGTGGAAATAGAAACTTGGCAAAATATGTTTGTGCAAAGTTTCTTGCAATGCCCCATCTTGCGTAGAATGATAATGCTCTTGGAAAACCTGACTAAAAAGAGTGAAACTTTTATCACTAGTTTGAATATTCATTTTGACAATCTTTAGTATAAATTAACACATTATTTTATACAATTCCATTATTTTTTTGCAAATTGTTGCACTTTATAAGGATTGATAGTGGGATTTGTAGATTTTTTTAAAACTTTCAAAAAAGACAATCAAGAAAGAGCGACCCCAAAAGAAGCTCCTAGTCATTGGATAAAATGCCCTAGCTGCAATGCCTTGATGTATTACAAAGAAGTCATTGCACAATACCACACATGCCCAAAATGCAATTTCCATATGCGTATTGGGCTAAAAGATAGAATCTCTCTAATCTGCGATGAAGGCAGCTTTGTAGAATTTGACAAAGAACTAGCCCCCACAGATCCTTTGAATTTTGTGGATAAAAAAAGCTACAAAAAACGCATTGAAGAATACGAGAAAAAATGCGGACGCCCAAGCTCTATTGTCAGTGGAGAATGCACAATCAATGGCATTTCTGCACAAATTGTCTTATTTGATTTTAACTTCATGGGAGGTTCTTTGGCTTCTGTGGAGGGAGAAAAAATTACAAGAGCTATCCATAGGGCTATTGCTAACAAACAAGGGCTTATTATCGTCAGTGCAAGCGGGGGAGCTAGAATGCAAGAATCCACCTATTCGCTAATGCAAATGGCAAAAACCTCTGCTGCACTCAACGCACTTAGCAATGCCAAACTGCCTTTTATCTCTATTTTAAGCGATCCAACAATGGGAGGCGTTAGTGCTTCATTTGCGTTTCTTGGAGATATTATTATGGCAGAACCGGGTGCAATGATTGGATTTGCTGGAGCTAGAGTTATCAAACAAACTATTGGTGCGGATTTGCCACAAGGATTCCAAACAGCAGAATTTTTGCTTGAACATGGCTTGATTGATATGATTGTCCAAAGAAAAGAAATGAAAGAAAAAATCGCACAAATCTTGGAATATTTCAAAGCAGAATCCATCAATGGTTAAAATTATGGTGTATTACATTGCCAAAAACAAAGATATGAGCGATACTCTATGTGAAGAATTCAAAGCCTTAAGTCTTGGATTTGGTGTCAAACTTGATTTTATTAATCTTTTTTCAAAGTCAATCAAAGAGGGGCAAAAACAAGATTCACAAGAAGCCCAAAAATCTTATACCAAAGAATTTTTAAAGGTTTTCAAAAATCAACAATGCAAAATCGCTCTCTCCCCTAATGGAAAAAGTGTCGATTCTTTTGCGTTTTCTAAGCTCTTAGAAAATAAAGGAGAAATCGCCTTTTTTATCGGAGGTGCTTATGGATTAGAAGAATCTTTTATCCAAAAATGCCATTATTCGCTTTCACTCTCAAATTTAACCTTTAGCCATAAAGTAGCTAAAGTTGTCGTAAGTGAGCAAATTTATAGGGCTTTTTGCCTCATCAACAATCACCCCTATCACAAATAATGGAGGACTTTGTGCAGCAAACAGAAATAGAAGCTTTAAAAAAAATCTTAGAAACCAAAAAAAAGGCGATATTAGATAACAATTTTGACCACCAAAAGAGCATGGAAAATCTACGCGGAATCTCTTTGGACGAAGCCGATGAAGCAGCAATGAGCATGAAAAACACTCTTGATGGACTAATCTTTGAGCATCATCATAAAGAGCTAGAATACATAGAGAGGGCATTAGAAAAAATTGAAAATGGAGAATATGGGATTTGCGAAATGTGCGATGAACCAATTAGTATTCAAAGACTAAAAGCAAAACCTCATGCGAGATTCTGTATTATATGCAGAGAAATAGTTGAAAAAGATTTAAAGGGTAGAAAATGAAATTTAAATATTATCTTGGAGCTTTATTTGTTTTTATTGTGTTGCTTGGATTGTATGTTTATAGCCTAAGTGGCTTTAGCTATACTTATCATATTCCTTTTACGCTACAAACCATTACATTGCCTATAGCTATATGGTTTATTATCCCTGTAATTATGTTTTTTGTTATTGTGATTTTCTTAGAAGTGGGCGGTGCTTATCGTATGTGGTATAAACGAACTAAATACAAAAATGACTACAAACTTCTTCTTACACAAATTGAAAATCAACTTTTATGCAAAGAAGTCCCCTATAAAGAACCTTCTATGAATCGCTACAAAAAACTCTCCATTTTGTTAAGCAATCTAACCTTTGACATCAAAGAAGGCACCCCAATTAAAAGCGGTGAAGTGAGATTAGATGAGATGATAGAAACACTAGGAAATCTAAAAAGGGGCGAATATGTCAATCTCAAGAAATTTAATCCGGGCGAAAAATGCCCCTTTTTGAAATTGAATATTTTAAATGAGATTCACAATGATAAAAAATTTGCCGCAGAGGTGCTAAAAAAGCAAAATTACGATGAAGAATATAAACAAGAAGCTTTCAAAAAGCTTTTAGAAGCTGGCGATTTAAAAGATATTAAACGCTTTGTTGGGGAAATAAAATTCAACAAAGACTTGGCTAATAAAGTGCTTGGAATGTGTTATGCACAAAAAATGGATTTTAGTGATGAAGAAGTGGCAAAATTATGTGCAGAGGTTGGCTACAACAAAGAAGATTATCTTGCTTTAGCACAAAAAACAAAAGAATGCTATGAGCCTTCTAGTTGGGTAAGATTATTTGAATCTTTAGCCAACAAAGATGAAAATGCAGAATTAGCCTATTTTTATGTATTGTTAGAACTTGAAATGATTGATGAAGCCAAAGAAAGATTAAACTCACACCCGCAAAATGAACTTCTAAAAATACGCGCTTATTTAGATTTAAAAAATTTGGGGAAAAACTATCCATTAGAACTTTTTTTGCTAGATAAATAAGAAAGGTTGTGAAGTGGTACGCCCAGAGGGAGTCGAACCCCCAACCCTCAGATCCGAAGTCTGATGCTCTATCCAATTGAGCTATGGACGCAAAAAAGAGATAGAATCATATCTTAATTAATTTTAATAAATACTAAAGGCACATTATGAAAAAACTTTTAATTTTATTTTTACTTACTCTTCAAAGTCTAGCGTCAAAACCCATCTTAGCCGTCAGCATTCCCATGCAAGAAGAATTTATACAAAAGATTGCTGGTATGGAATATGAAATTATCTCTCTTGTGGAAAAAGGGGTAAATCCTCATGATTTTGAGCCAAAATTTTCGAGTATCAAGAAAGTCAATGAGGCGATTGCATACTTTTCAATAGGAATAGAATTTGAAGATTCTTGGTTAAAGAGATTTAAACAGCAAAATCCGCAAATGCAAATTTTCCCTTCTAATGCTGGGATTGATTTTATCAATTTTGCTCAAAATACACATCATCATGAGAATCATAGCCACGACAATGGAGATAAGCACATTTGGCTCTCTACCTCTAATGCAAAACAAATCGCTACTAATCTTTACAAAGCCCTCTCCACTCTTAACCCCCAAAAAGACTATTCTAAAGCCTATGAAGCACTTATAATAGAAATAAAAAATACCGACAAAATCATCAAAGAAAATCTAAAAAACCTACCCAAAGGACAAAAATTCGTCGTCTTTCACCCTATGCTTGGATATTTTGCAAAAGATTATAATTTAGAAGAAATTTCTATTGAAGTAGAAGGCAAAAGCCCCAAAATGAAAGAAATGATGAAAGTAATCAACACCATAAAAAAGGAAAATCTTAAAATTATTTTTGCTCAACCAGAATTTTCTACCAAAGCCGCTGAATTCATTGCACAAGAATCAGGAGCTAAACTTGGCTATTTTTCGCCCCTACAAACCCCTTGGGCAGAGAATCTTATAGATTTTTCCAAAACCCTAAAAGCTATGCAAGAGTGAAGATTTAAACAATCTCACTCTACTAAAATTAATCGACTTTAGAATCAATCCTTCTTATATTTCCAAAACCGAATAAACCGGGGTAATTTTCTTCAATTCTTCAGCCCCCTTTAGCTCTTGTAGATTGATAATAAAACAAGATTCTACGCACTCTGCACCAGCTTTTTTGATAAGATTTGCCGCTGCATAAGCTGTCCCACCTGTGGCGATTAAATCATCAATCAATAAAACTTTTGGGGTATGTTTTAAAGAATGATTTTTAAACGCATCAATATGGATTTCAATCTCGCTAAACCCATACTCCAAAGAATATTTTTCAGAAATCGTTGTATAGGGGAGTTTTCCCTTTTTGCGAATAGGCACAAACCCAATCCCCAAAGAATACGCCAACGCCGCCCCAAAGATAAATCCGCGACTTTCAATTCCAGCCACATAATCCAAATGATAATCCCTATACCGCCTACTTAAAGAATCCATAAGAAAACTATAAGCCTCTTTATTGTTAAGAAGCGTAGTAATATCCCTAAATACGATTCCGGGTTGTGGAAAGTCCTTTATCTCTCGGATAGAATCCAAAAGCATATTTTTGTCTTGTTGTGTTAGCTCCATATCCTTCCTTTATCTTAGAGTAAAGCTTCTATTTTTTGCTCTAAATCTTTGATTTTACTTTTGTATTTTTCAGTTTCCACGCGATATTGCGAGTTTCTTTGCTTTAAAGTCTTGACTTCATTCCTCAATGCCGTAATTTCATCAGTTAAAATATCAATATTCCCCAAAGCCCTTTGGAGCTGCAATTGATGTTTTCGTATAAGAATCTCTGCCTCTTGTAGAGTTAGCTTCATCACTGCACTATTTTTCTCTTCCTTTTGCGCAACACTTTTATAAAAAAAAGTTTTCACTATCATAAATAAAACAAACAAAATAAATGCTGTCAAAAACAACCATTGTGCAAATTGAGCCATAAATCTATCCTTATTGTAACTTTTCTACTCTAATAGCGTGCCTTCCACCTTCAAACTTCCCTGAAATAAAACTTTGCAAAATCATTTCTGCCATTCCAATGCCAATCACCCTAGCCCCAAGACAAAGCACATTGGCATCATTGTGCGCCCTTGCCATCATTGCTCCATAAGGCTCATTACAAAGTGCAGCTCGAATCCCTTTGTGGCGATTAGCAGCAATACTCATTCCAATCCCGCTTCCACAAACCAAAATCCCCAAACTCCCCTCTTCTTTCAAAACTTCACCACAAAGCAAATTAGCAAAATCAGGATAATCCACGCGATTATTATCATAAGGTCCCAAATTAACCACTTGATGCCCCATTGACTTCAAAATCTCTGCCACACTCTCTTTAAGCTCAAAACCCGCATGATCACTTGCAACAAAAATTTTCATTATATCCTCCTATGATAAAAGCCATTGCAAAACAAAATCCACAGGTGCTGATAAAATAACCGAAAGCGGGGTGCTCAAAATCAAAATCAAAACCACCATTCCAACTACCGGATGAATTTTGTTGAATGCCCTTGCAAAAAAATCATTTTTAAACATCAATCCCAAATATGCCAAAGCATTTGAACCATCTAAAGGCGGTATGGGCAAAAGATTAAAAATTGCCAAAATTACATTATAAATTATAAGCTGCAAAAAGAAAAAAATAACTAAAATAAATAAAAATTGTGGATTTTCAAAGTATCCAAAAACACCGCTTAAGATTCCCCCATTGAATCCATAAAGCAACAAACTTGCCAAGATTGCCAATACCAAGTTATAACCAATCCCAGCCAAAGATACCAAAAAAGCCGCGAAATATCCACCATTATAAATCACTCTATCCATTCTTACAGGCACGGGTTTAGCCCAACCAAACAAGAAAGGTGCATTTGCCAAAAACAAAGTAGCAGGGACAAGAATAGAACCAATCAAATCAATATGGACAATAGGATTTAAACTAAGCCTTCCAGAATCCTTTGCAGTGCTATCTCCATAACGATAAGCGACATACCCATGCATAATTTCATGCCCAATAATAGCAATAAGAAGTGCTACTACCATTAATGGGATTTTATACGCCAAAGACAATTCAGACATTACAACTTCTCTCTCATTTTATCCTCTAAAGATTCAATGCTCTTACCCATTCTCTCCCAGCGAATATTAAAATCATCATCCCAGCTAAAATAAACAAACCAAGGCTCGCCAATCACATATCTATAATGCACACTTCCCCAGAATCTTGAATCACTTGAATTGTTGCGATTATCCCCCATCATAAAAAACTCATCTTCAGCAATTTTGGCATAAAATGCCAATTCCCCATTTTCTAAATACACAGGCTTCATAGCAATATTAGGAGTATTTTGCAAAAGCACAAACGAATCAATATCACTCTTTTGATAATGAACTCCGGGATGCTTTGTCGCATAAGGATCATAAATAAAGGTTTTGCCTCCAAACTGCAATGTTTTGATAGGATTTTGGCTATATGGATTTTCTTCTTTGAAATGCACCCAAAGCCCCTCTTTGGTATAAAGCACTTCATCGCCACCTATGGCAACATTGCGTTTGACAAAATGGATTTTGGGCTCCAATGGATAGCGAAATACCACAATATCGCCTCTCTTTGGTCGCTCGCCTTCAATTAAATGCCCATTATTATTAAAATCTGGCAAAACCTTAAATTCAATCCAAGGAATAGTGGGTGTAGGGATTCCATAGGCATATTTTTTGACAAATAAATTATCCCCAATCAACATTGTATTTAACATACTTCCGCTAGGAATCACAAAAGCTTGTGCAATAAAAAAAATAATAGCCAAAACAATAGTAATTGTGCCAACCCAACTATTGATAAAATTATAAATTTTACTTAAAATCTTCATTCTTTTCCTTGTATTTCTGCCCTTAATTTTGCCGCTTTAATAGTGTTTTGCAATAACGATGCAATTGTCATGGGACCTACTCCACCAGGAACAGGAGTGATATAGCTACAAAGAGGGGCAACATTTTCATAATCTACATCCCCTACGATTCTGCCATTATCTAGGCGAGTAATTCCAATATCCACAACCACCGCACCTTCTTTTACCATATCTTTGGTAATGAGATTTGGTTTGCCCACACCCACACACAAAATATCTGCCTTTTTGGTATGCTCTATAAGGTTTTGGGTGTAAATATGGCAAAGCGTAATGGTGGCATTTTCGTTTAAAAATAATGCTCCAAGTGGTTTGCCAACAATATTGCTTGCACCCACAATCACGACATTTTTACCTTTGATTGGAATTTGATAATGCTTTAAAAGCGTGATTACACCCATAGGCGTTGCAGGGATAAACCCCTCAAGATTGCAAAAGATTCTTCCCATATTAAAAGGATGAAAACCATCAACATCTTTCTTTGGAGAGATAGCCTCCAACACAGAAGTTGTATCAATATGTTTTGGTAGAGGGAGTTGCACCAAAATACCATCGATATTTGGATTTTGATTAAGCATCAAAATAGTTTGCAAAAGTGCATCTTGCGTGATACTCTCTGGCATTTCGTGCGTAGTAGAATAAATCCCCGTTTGACTGCATGCCTTAGCTTTCATATTAACATAGCTTTGTGAAGCAGGATCGTTTCCCACCAAAATAACTGCCAACCCCGGAGTAATTTTTCGTTGGTTTAGCATTTGAACTTCTTGCTTAATTTGCCCTTGAATCTCTAAAGCTAATGACTTTCCATCTAAAATCTGCATTAATGCCCTTTAAAAAGTTATTGTGATATTATAATAAAAAAAGTTTTTTTAATACTTTAAACTCTAGTTGTTTTTAAGCGAGGTTAATTAAGATTGCACAGAGTTATTTTAATTTGCATTATATTCATCAATCTCTATGGTGAAGACAGCTTTATCACGCCCATTGAATATGGGCAAATGCTTTATGAAAACCCTAGGGGGATTGGTTGTGTAAATTGCCATGGAGAAAGAGGGGAAGGGAAACTTATCGCAGATTATTCTCACAAACAAAAAGAAAAAAGATTAAAAGGTCCTCAAATCAATAATCTATCTTTCAAAAAGTTTCTTCAAGCCCTACAAGAACCCACAAAAGTAATGCCAAAATATTATCTCACGCAAAGCGAGATTCAAGCAATCTATAAATACCTAGAATCCAAAAATACAAAAAACCACAAGGAACCCTAATGAAAAAAATCCTAAAAGATTACGAAGAAATTACCGAGAGCTTCAAAATCTTAAACCAATACCAAAATGTTGTAACTATCTTTGGGGGCGCACGAATCCCAAAAGAAAATAAAAATTATAAAAAAATCCAAAAACTAGCCTATGAACTCGCAAAAGAAGGATATTCTATTATGACAGGCGGGGGACCGGGAATTATGGAAGCTGCTAATTTTGGAGCATTCAAAGCCAAAAGCAAAAACCCAAACATTGTCTCTATTGGATTAAATATCCAACTCCCCCACGAACAAGAAATGAATCCCTATGTAGAAATTCCACTAAAATTTCAAAACTTTTTTAGTCGCAAATTAGTTTTCAATCACAATTCTACGGCTTTTATTGTTGCAATAGGGGGATTTGGGACGCTTGATGAGTTAAGTGAAGTTTTGGTGCAAATTGCCACAGGAAAGCACAAAAAGATTCCTATTATTTTATATGGAAAAGAATATTGGAGAGGCTTTATTAAGTGGCTAAAAAAACAAATGCTAAAAGAAAATCTCATCACCAAACAAGAATTAGCCCTGCTAAGTCTTGCAGATTCCCCAAAAGAAGTTTTAAAGATTCTAAAAAATGGGATTCCCAACCCCATACATCATAAATAAAACCATAAAAGCCGCAAACAATGCCAAAATAATAGGAGCAAATCGTGCCATATCAAATCCCTCACAGCAAAGAAAGTAAATGAAAGATTTAGCATACAATAAAAGACCTAAAAATTTCCAACAATTCATTGGACAAAAGCACATTTTTGGAGAAAATGCCCCTTTTATGCAACTTCTAAAAAGCGGAAAAATTCCTCATAGTTTTTTCTTTGGACCCCCCGGAAGTGGCAAAACAACCGCAGCAACTTTGATTGCTAATGAGCTTGGATACCCTTTTTATAATCTTAATGCCACAAGCTTTAAAAGTGAGGATTTACGCAATATTTTAAAAAACCACCAAAACACACTCCAAAAGCCTTTGATTTTTATTGATGAAGTGCATCGCCTAAACAAAGCACAACAAGAATTATTGCTACCCATTATGGAAAATCATCAAGCCTTGATTTTGGGGGCTTCGACAGAAAATCCTTTTTTTGCACTCACTAATGCAATTCGCTCACGCTCTTTTGTTTTTGAATTTCACTTACTAAAACAAGAAGAATTAGCAGAAATCTTAAAAGAATATGATTTAAAAGATGAGATTAGAGAATTTCTCATTAGCACTAGCGGGGGAGATGCAAGGGCAATGCTAAACCTCTTAGATTGTGCATTAAGTAGCAACAAGCCTTTAAGCATTGAGCTTCTTAAAAACTTCCGCACCCATTCACTCAATAGTGGCGCAAATGATTCTAATACACACTATAATCTTATTTCTGCGATGATTAAAAGCATACGAGGAAGTGATGAAAATGCAGCCATTTATTATCTTGCAAGATTAATTGAAGGCGGCGAGAATCCAGAATTTATTGCAAGACGATTAGTAATTTTGGCTAGCGAAGATATAGGCAATGCAAATCCAAATGCTTTGAATCTTGCCACCTCCACTATGCAAAGCGTTGCTAAAATCGGCTATCCAGAAGCTAGAATCATTTTAAGCCAGTGCGTTATTTACCTAAGTGCTTCACCCAAATCAAACACTTCCTATGAAGCCATCAATGCCGCTTTAGATTATATCAAAGCCCACCCCAATGAGCCTATCCCAAAACATATTCAACAATTCCACAAAGACTATCTATATCCCCACGATTTTGGAGGTTGGGTAGAACAAAGCTATTTACCCAAAAAATTAGAATTTGTTAAATGGCTTCCTAAGGGATTTGAAAAAACATTAAAAGAATGGTTAGATAAAATCAAGAAGAAAATATAAGCTTAAAAATCAAATTTGGCACTAGCCAAAAAGGCTAGTTACTCAACAACTGGAGTGTGAGCAGATCTTTTATCTTCTCCAATATCTTCTCTATGTGGTTGAGAGCCTACAACCTCATCCCACACGATACAGCCATCAGTTGGACAGGCAGAAGCACAGGCAGGTTCATCATTATGCCCTACACATTCTACGCATTTATTGTTATAAACAAAGTAGCAACCATCATTGTTTGGATTATCATCATCATCTACAATTGCTTCAACTGGACATTCATCAATGCAAGCACCACAGGCGATGCAAATATCAGTAATTTTAACAGACATATTTATCTCCTTAAAATTGAATTAAACTTTAGAGTATATAGAAAACCTGCTAAAACTAATCTTTAAAAATCATTTTTTACGCAATTTTTAGCAAAGCCGACAAAAAAATAGAAAAATTTTGCCCAATTTTGCAGTATTAAAATGTGCTATAATCCCAAAAACCTTTAGGATTTTCAAAATGAAACTTTAAGAGAGTAGTCAATGGATATTATTTTTGGACCGGTACAATCAAGAAGGTTTGGCGAATCTCTAGGGATAGACTTATCCCCCAAAACCAAACAATGCAATTATGATTGCTTATATTGTGAATTAAAAGGCAAAAAAGCACAAGATTCTATGCAAGAGATTTTAGAGGTTGAAGAGATTTTAGAAGCAATCAAAAAAGGGCTAAAACAATTTAAAAATATTCAATCTCTCACAATTACCGCCAATGGAGAACCCACCCTTTATCCTTATTTATACGAATTAATGTTGCGTTTAGAGGACATTAAAGGCGGAGTGCAAACTTTGCTTCTAACCAATGGCTCACTTTTGTGGGATTTAAGCGTTTCTAGGGCTTGTTTGCTTTTTGATAAGGTAAAATTTTCATTAGATGCTATTTCGCCAGAAGTGTTTAAAAAAATCGACAGACCCACAAAAAATATTTCTTTAGAGCAAATTTTGCAAGGAATCTACCAATTTAGTGCGGACTTTAGCGGGGAACTTTATGCAGAAATCCTTTTTGTCAAAAATATCAATGATAACCTAGATGAAATAAAAAAAATGGCAAGATTCTTAGCACCTATGCGGCTAAAAAGGCTAGATATTAGCAGCATTGACAGACCCCCTGCCTATAAGGTTTCCCCAATCCCTCAAGAGCAATTAGAAATCTTTGCAAGAATTTTTAGAGACTTTAAAATCCCAACCTTTCTACCAACAAGAACCCCAAACACAAAAAAAGAAAATTTAAATCTAAGTCAAGATGAAATCCTAAAAACCCTCGCCTTGCGTCCTATGAGCAAAGAAGACATAGAAAGCCTTTGGAATGAAGAAAGCATAAATAGGCTAGAGATTCTGCACCAAGAAAAAAAAGTAAGCATAAACAATGTAAATGGAATAAACTTTTTTATCACAAAAGGAAATTTATGACATTACTTTTAGACTGGAATATTTTATTAGGCATCTCAAGGCGATTTACTGCTCATCTTTGGGTGCAAATTACAAAAGACAAACAAAAACGCAAAAAAATAAGAAATTTTATAGAAAGACGCACTCTAATTTTCAATGCAGGCGATTCAGATAAAAAGATTCCCAAACAGACAATAGAAAAAATTAACCATTTTGATAATGACGATTTTTTGGCTTTAAATTTCTTAAACAACAAAGATAAACACAAAACATTAACGAAAACAACAAAAATATCTAGCAATTCTCAAATTTCCAAAAAATATTTCATTCATTCTAATCAATTAGAAAATCTCTACAATCTCTTGCAACAAAACATTGATATGCAGGAGGAGAGAAAGGGGAGGAGGCATTATGGCTTCTTTGATTTTGATTCAAATTCTAAAAATCCAAAATCCCCTTTAAATCCATGGGCTTATGTGCGTGTAAAAAATGAAGCAAAAACACTAAGGGCAAGTTTAGATTCTATTCTCCCAGCAATCCAGCGAGGAGTCATTGGATATAATGATTGTGATGATGGAAGTGAAGAGATTATTTTAGAATTTTGCAAACAATACCCTAGCTTTATCCCCGTCAAATACCCTTACAAAGTCATTATAGAAAATCCCACAAAAGAAGAAAACAAACTTTATAGCTATTATAACTATATATTAAACTTTATCCCCAAAAATGAATGGTTTATTAAAATTGATGTGGATCATATCTATGATGCCAAAAGGCTTTATAAGAGTTTTTATTTGCCAAGAAACAAATGGGATATGGTAGATTATCCAAGAATCAACCTACAAGTCAAAAATGCCGACATTCTAATAGCAAAAAATGGTAAAAATGGGTATCTACTAGACATTGGAGATCAAAAGCTGTGTTGCAATATTGCTTGTGGATTCGTCGAGAGAGTTGGCAAAAAACGCTTTTACACTCCTCCAACCAAGGAAGACATAAAATTGCTCCCCAATTATCGAAGTTATGAAGCCTTTATTATGGGTTTTTTCAAAAGAAATAATAAAATACTAGACAGATTCCTTTTTATTGAATTTTGCAGAAGGCATTTCAAAGCAGAACTAACAAACTACCATTTTCCTTTTATCAAACAAAGCAGGTGCCATTTAAGCTTCAAAGAATACCTAACCATAAAAGACTATCAAAACTCACAAGATTCAAACATTGGCACAAGAATTGATAAAAAAATGCTACTTGAAGATAGAATCTTGGAACTTTATACAAGATTTAACCTCTAAACTGCAATGTTTTACCTCTAAAAATAATTTTAAGCAACCATTAAAATCAAAAATGATGATATCTTTTACCATCCATTTCAAATTACCATTATTGCCAGCAAAGTCTCCTAAAGTGCAAACACATATTGCTTAAACAGCCAAATCAACGCAGATTCTAAAGCCAAAAAAATAAGGGTATAGAAAATCCACCTAGGTTGGTTTAAAATCTGCAAAAATCTCTTCCACCCAAAGTAATGCAAGGTTAGAAAAAATACAAAAAACCCGCTAATACTCCCAGCCAAAGCCAATCCCACCGCACCTAAAAACTGCATTAAAACCAAAGAAAAAATCGTCCCAACCCCCAAAGAAAAGGCTGTAATTTTTGCCGCCAAAGCCTGTTTATTTTGCGAATAAAGCCACAAAGAAAAAATACGCGATAGCCCAAAGGGCAAAAGCCCTATCATATATGCACTAAATACCGCTGCTGTCTGCAAAGTATCTTCACGCCCAAACTGCCCCCTCTCAAACAAAAGCCAAATAATCTCTTTTTGCAACAAAATTCCACCAATCACGCATGCCCCAAGCAAAACACACAAAAGCCAAAAAGAACGCACAAGCTCCCTTAAAGCCTTTTGCTCTTGCTTTTCTTTGAGATATTTTGCCACTAATGGAAAAAGCGCTGTGGAGGTTGCGATTGCAAAAATCGCCAAAGGCAGTTGAAAAATACGATTTGCATAATACAAATAAGAAATCGCCCCACTTACCAAAAATGACGCCAAAAGCGTATCAATAAAAGAAGCTAGTTGTGCGCTAGAACTCCCAATCATAGCTGGGAAAAACTGCTTGCCAAAGGACTTTACGCTCGCATTTACCGAATCTTTTTTTGCTCTTATTTCTTTAAAGCCCACACAAAGCAATTTAAAAAAGCCCAATCTCCACATCGGATAAAAATGCAACAAAATTTGTGCCACCCCACCGGCTAAAACACCATAACTAAGCAACAAAACACTCTCATAAGCATCACTATTTTGCGCCAAAAGCAAAGCAACAATCATCGCAAGATTCAAAAGTGCAGGGGAATACGCCCATGCAGTGAAATTCCGCCTATATTGCAACATCGCTCCAAAAAAAGTTACAATAAAAACCAGCAATAAATACCAAAAATTAATCGCCACCAAAGGTGCTGCAAGTGCGATATTTTCATCACTAAACCCATAGGCTAGTATCTTTGTGACTTCAATTTGAAAAATCCATACAAACAAAGACAAAATCACTAAGATTCCGCAAAATATTAATAAAATCTTTAATGCAAACCCGCCTTTAAACCTTGCTTGAAAAAAGCTCGGCAAAAAGGATTGATTAAAAGCACCCTCCCCAAAGATTCTACGAAAAAGATTAGGCAGCTTAAAAGCAACAAAAAAAATATCGCTATAAACCCCAGCACCAAGAGTTGTAGCTGTGAGTAAATCTCGAATAAACCCCAAGATTCTTGAAGTCAAAATCCCACTACTATTAGTCAAAAAAGCTTTCAAAAACATTAATCTAATCTCTTTGTAATATTTTTCTTATTGTGAATTTGATAAAATCAAAAAATATTTTTGCATAAAAGATTTTAGAATATGGTAAAAAAAGATTCTCAAACCTCATTTCGCCCCTATTATGTCAATGAATGTGAAGATATTAAATTCACTATCAAGCAAATTGCTTCCCAGTTCAACAAAGATCCCGATACCCTAGACTTTATACTCCAAGCCATTACAACTTACAAAAAAAATCTTCATGATTACGCTCCAGAACCACTCAAAGAAAATGAAGTCAATGAGTTTTTAGAAAATCTCAACAACCTTTTAGAGCCAAGCCTTACAATCACGCAATACTATTCTATCCTAATTGTAGAAAAAGAAAAAAACGAAAACAAATTTCACTTTATCTCCAACAAATCCTTTAGCGAAGCATATCTTATATTGCGTGCGGGATTTGTTTTCAACCAAGAAGAGTTTGAGAATCTCTACCTACAAATCCGCAAAATCAAAGCATGGAACAAAATCTTATTCATCAATGAAAAAGCAGAAAAGCTCGCATTAAAAGAATTTTTGCAATCTCTAAAGTATCCCCTAAAGCAAGAAGTGCGCTATCTTTTGTGCCAAAGCTTCAATTTCATTCCCCCAGCTGAATCGTATTTGGAATTCAAAAAAGAAATCACAGGACAATTTCAAACCATACTCAAAGATGAAGTTATCTGCGTCTTTCACAAAGCCCTAAAGGGCAAACCCGGAAGAAATATCCGCGGGCAATACATTATCCCAGAAGACCCCAAAAGCCTCAATCAACCCTGCTTATTAAAATTTGATACTACCAGCATTCAAACCAAAGATTACCCCACAAAAGTAGAATATCTCGCCGCTATTGGCGGAATCTTAAAATACAAAGAAGACATATTATCCATTGAAGATACATTAGAAACCAAAGAAGTGAGCCTAAAAACTACCGGTTCCCTTATAGGCGAAATCGAAAGTGGCACAGAAATCAATATCACAGAAGCCGATTCTCTCAAAGAAGCTTTGGGGCAAGGAATGGAGATTCAAGCCTCCAAAGTCAATATCCAAGGCAATGTTGGTGCCAACGCACAAATACACGCCAAAGAAGTCTATATCGGCGGTTTCACACACCAAGATTCCAAAATTTTTGCCACCGATGCAGAAATCCAAACTCACAAAGGCTATCTCAAAGCACAAAACATCAAAATACACACCCTAGAAGCCGGGATTATCGAAGGCAAAAGAGTCGAAGTAGAAAAAATGTATGGAGGCAAAATCTATGCAGAAGAGATTTTTATTCAACACCTACATTCCAATGCCTTCTTATACGCCACAAAACAAATTCAAGTTATCACAATGCAAAAGGGAGAAAATCGATTTTATATCGCTGCAAACTATAGTCTTGACACCAAAGAACTCTACAACACCCTATTGCACAAAAAAAATACCTCCATTAAAGAAGCTATCCAGCTCACCAAAGAATTAAAAGTGGAAAGCCTAGAACTCAAAAAACTCAAAAATACAGCCGATGAAATGCGTCAGATTCTAATCCAATACAAAAAAACCAAAACAACACCGCCAAGCTATTTATTATCCAAATTTGAAGAATATCACGCACGCGTAGTAGCCCTAAAAGAAAAACGACAAAAAATCAATGCTTTAAGTGCCGCATTCAAGGAAGCTAGAGATGCTCTAAATCAACTAGATTCTAATACAAAAAATGGGATAATTGAAGTCCAAAGCGGCTGGATAGGCTACAATGAAATCCATTATATTTTTCATTCCCCCCAAAAAGAATTTATGCTAATCCCAAGAGCTGGGGAACCCTCCAAAGCCATTTTTCAAAATGGACAAATTCATCTCATCTTATAGGAGTATATCAATGATTATTGCACTGCAAGGGGAAATATTTTTCAAAGAACCTACAAGAATTGCCATTAAATGTGCTGGAGTGATTTATGAAGTTTTCATTTCTTTGCAAACAAGCAATCAAATCACACAAACAAAAGGTGAGAATCTCACGCTACTAACAACACATATTATCCGAGAAGATGCACAAATTTTATTTGGCTTTTTAGAAAACAACGAAAAAAAACTTTTTGATACACTTATCAAAATTAATGGCGTAGGACCCAAAGTTGCAATGGCAATTCTCTCCACTTACACACCCCAAACTTTTGCAAAAGTTGTCGAAAGCAACGATATCAAATCCATGCAAAGAGTCCCGGGGATTGGTCCAAAAAGTGCAGGCAGAATCTTAGTAGAACTCTCAGGCTGGTCGCTAGAGCTTAGCCAAACCAACCAAACAATCAAAGAAGATTCTACACTTCATCAAGTAGTTTTAGCCTTAGAATCTTTAGGATACAAAAATGACATTATCCAAAAAGCCATCAAAGGCTTAGAAAAAGATGAGGTAGGGCAAATGGTAAAAGCCGCATTAAAAAAAATACAAGGTTTATAAATGAGCAAAAAATTACATTTAATTTCTCTTGGTTGCACAAAAAATCTCGTAGATAGCGAGGTAATGCTTGGAAAATTAAGCGAATATGAAAATACACAAGAAATCAAAGAAGCCGATGTAGTAATAGTCAATACTTGCGGATTTATTGAAGCTGCAAAAACCGAAAGCATTCAAACTATCCTAGAAGCACTGAATAATAAAAAAGAAAATGCCATTTTGGTGGCAAGTGGCTGTTTGAGCGAGCGCTATGCAAAAGAACTCAAAGAAGAGATTCCAGAAATTGACATCATTACAGGGGTTGGGGATTATGACAAAATTGACTTAATGATAGAAAAACGCAAAAAGGGCGAGAAAATCCTATCTAATGCTAATGGAGTGTTTTTGGCAAATGAAAACGACAAACGCATTATTAGTGGCTCAAAAATCCATGCTTATATCAAGCTCTCTGAAGGTTGCAATCAAAAATGTAGCTTTTGTGCTATCCCTAGTTTCAAAGGCAAATTACACTCAAGGACACTAGAATCCACGCTCAAAGAAGTGCAAAATCTCGCACAAAAAGGCTTTAGTGATTTTACTTTCATTTCCCAAGATTCTAGCTCTTATCTGCGAGATTTGGGCATAAAAGATGGGCTTGTTGATTTGGTTAGAGGCATAGATAAATTAGCAAAAGAAGGCATAGGCATCAAAAGTGCAAGGATTTTATATCTCTATCCTGCTACCACCTCCAAAAAGCTTATCCAAACCATCATTGATTCGCCAATTTTTCACAACTATTTTGATATGCCCTTGCAACACATCTCACAAAAAGTCTTAAAACAAATGGGCAGAGGCGGGGAATTTAAAGAATTGCTAGAAATGATGAGGCAAGCCCCAAATAGCTTTGTGCGGACAAGTTTCATCATCGGACATCCGGGTGAGGAAGAATCTGATTTTGTTGAACTTTGTGAATTTGTAGAAAAATTCCACTTTGATAGAATTAATTTCTTTGCCTACTCCAAAGAAGAAGGCACCAAAAGTGCAAAAATGGAGCAAATTCCAAACAAAACTATTAATGCTAGGCTAAAAAAAATCAACCAAATCTTCCAAAAACAATACCGACAAAGCCTAAAGAATCTCAAAAACAAAGAATTGCTTTGCATTGTTGAGGGCAACTCTAGCGAACATGAGTTTTTTTATGCAGCACGCGATATACGATTTGCACCACAAATTGATGGCGAGATTCTCATTAATGATAAAACCATTGATGAAACTATCCAAAATGGCTATTACAAAGTGAAAATTACAGAAATTTTAGGGGAAGATATAATAGGCTGTATAGTCAAAAAAGGCTAGAAATGAGATTGCCACTAGAATTTTTAGATGAATTAAAAAACACCAAGAATCTTTTAGCATTTTCTAGTGGAACAGATTCTACGGCACTTTATTTTTTATTAAAAGAATATGAAATTTCTTTTGATATAGCCATTGTTGATTATGGCACAAGAAAGCAATCTAAACTAGAAGTCTCAAGGGCAAAAAGTCTTTGTTTTTGGGATAATAAAAAATGCTATACACTCACCACAAAGCCCATTACCAAAAATTTTGAAGCAGAGGCAAGGAAGATTCGCTATGATTTTTTCTACACACTAACCCTCCAAGAATCATACCAAAACCTCATCTTAGCTCATCAGCTCAATGATAATTTTGAATGGTTTTTGATGCAGTTTTGCAAAGGCTCTAGTATAGAAAATATGCAGATTCCCAAAAAAAGTCTCTTTTGGGAAGAAAGCCAAAGAAAATGCCATATCCTTCGCCCAATGATTTCTATTTCAAAAAATCAAATCAAATCCTATTTGCAAAAAAGGAATATTTTTTATTTTGAAGATTCTAGCAATCTTGATATTGCATTTACTAGAAATTATTTTAGGCAAAATTTCGCAAATCCATTAATAGAAAATTTCACAAAAGGCATTCACTTTAGCTTAGAAAATCTAGCCAAACAAATGCCCTTAGATAATTTAAAAGATTTGGGAGGATATTTTATTTTTAAATCCAGCCCACTTGATTTATACAAAATTGATAAAGCCACCAAAAAACTAGGCTATTGTCTAAGTCAAGCACAAAAAAAGGAATGCCAACTAAAACTCACACAAGATTGTTTTTCTATTGTCTTTGGAGGAAAAATAGCACTAGAAAAATCCCAAAACAACCTCTTTATTTTCCCCTACACTTCTTGCACACTCACCAAAACACAAAAGGAACTCTTCAGAAAGCATAAAATCCCAAAAAAATTCCGCTTTTTTATGGCAAAAAACTCCCTTGCACTCTCCATTATCCCACAATAAATTAGCTCTATAAAAGATTCCATAAACCAAAAAATGCTAAAATAATCCTAATTAATCCAAAGATTGAGGTAAGCAATGTTTGAACGAATCGACTCTATTTTGCAAAATATCGAAGAAGCACAAGCAGAAATTAAATTACTATTAGGAATGGCAAAAATTTCATTTGTAGATTATATTATGATAAAACGCGGCTCACAAGATATGCCAGAAGAATTAGGGGCTTGGAATCTCCAACAAATCGACAATGAAGTCTCCAAACTCAAAGAAGCCATAGATAGTCTTAACAAAATCAAAAAAGAAGTGCTAACTTGGTAAGTTAGCCTTGCAATTCTTGCAATTTCTCTTTGATAGCATCAATATGCCCTTTGACCTTAACATTTTTCCACAAAAAGGCAATTTTACCTTGAGGATCAATCACAAAAGTAGAACGAATCACACCCTCATATTCTTTGCCATAAAGCTTTTTTAACCCCCAAGCACCATAAGCTTTAAGCGCCTTTTTGTCTGTATCGCTAAGAAGCGTAAAATTCAAAGATTCTTTATCAATGAAGCTTTGATGAGTTTTCACACTATCTGGACTTACCCCCAAAACTACCGCATTAAGCCCTGATAAATTTGCTAAATTATCACGAAAATCACAAGCCTCTTGAGTGCAACCGGGCGTTTTATCTTTGGGGTAGAAATACAAAACTACCCAACTTCCTCTAAAGTCCTGCAAAGAAATCTCGGCATTATCCTGATTTGGCAAACTAAAATTTGGTGCTTTATCTCCAATTTGCAATTCCATCTTATATCCTTGTTAAGTTTTTTATGATTCTAGCAAATTTATTGACTAATCTCCAATGCCACTTGACAATCCCCAAAAATCTCCAACTTTGTAACTTTAAGTCTATACTTTTTAATTTGTGGAAAATTCTTTGGAATCTCTTTGGCAAAAAACTCTAATGCCTCTTCTAACAATCCAAATTCTTGCATAAATGCTCCGCTCAAAAACTCCCTTAAATCCCTATAATCCAAAAATTCATCTTCATTATTTTTAAAATAAACAAATTCTCCATCAATCCGTATTTTCTGCCGCTTCTCTCTCTCAAAAGGCAAAATCCCAATCACCACTTCAAGCAATAAATTCTCTAAAAAAATCTTATACCACATAAACTACTTTATCCTTGCAAAAACCTTAGAAATCCCCTCCAACACACTCTCATTCATAGCCCTAATAATCTCCTCAAATCCACCTTTTGACACCTCTTTAGTCTCCAAAATCCAAAATTGCTCTATTTGCTCTCCTTTAGTTTGCTCCAACAATGCCTCAAATACCGCGGAATTCAAATTTTCATCATAATGCAAATCCAAAATATAAAGCCTCAAAGTATCAGTCAAAAATTGCTTATCTTTTGCCAACACTATACAATTTTCTCTTGCCACTTTCAACACCAACACATCAAGCAAATTTGGCAAATTATCTATCCAGCGATTTTTAGCAAAATATTCAACCTTATTTGGCTCTTTGATATAGGCAATTTTTGAAGTATCAATCTTAGCTTCAGCCTCTATTCCAAGCCACCCATATAGCTCCATTTTCTTGCATTTTGCTTCTTTGTGTTCCATCTCAAATTGATAATGATTAATCGGTGCTATTTCTTTGCCCACACAACCACTTAACAATACGCCCATAATCACGCTTATTAACCACACTATTGCTTTCATTTTTATCCTTTATTCGCGAGGTCCTAATTTAACCTTTGTGCTATCAAACAAAAAGCCACTTGGGGAATCCCTAAAATCATCTAAAATACCATTGCCCTTTTGCAATATATGCTGCAAAGCTTTAGAATTTTGCTGCAACTCAAAAAGCAATGGCGTTAGAATAAGCCTCAAATTATAATCTCCCGCTTTTAAACTTTGATCAAAACTATCCCTTACCTTACCGATTTGAAAAATCTCCCCTCTAGCTTCTTTTAGCAATCCATAAAATTCTCCAGAAGACTTAGAAAAGTTATCTAATCCCATCTCTATATTATTAAGATTCTGCTCACTAAGAAGCCTATTAAATCTCTCTAAGCTTACTTCCAATTGTCCCATTACTTTTTCGGCTTTCGTCCCCACTTGCTCTATCCAATTTTCCTTGAATCCCAAAATAGCTTTTTGTGAATCCCCAAAGGGAGCACCCTCTCCTTGCATCAAAGCAAAAAATCCTCCTCCCGTTATCCCTTGCCTCTCTACAACCACCTTGCTCCCTTCATTTAATACAATTTCCTTTTTAACCCATATGATAATCTCTACTTTATCCCCGCTTAATTCATATTGTTTGACAAATCCCACAGGCAAGCCAAGATACTTTACTGGCGTTTCTATCCTAATACCCGCTGGAAGTTCTTTATGATAAATATAATATTCTCTATATTCGCTAAGATTCCTATCATATTTGCCCATCCACAAAATAAATCCCGCCAAAGCCAACAAAACTATCACGAAAAAACTTCCTAATAAAACATAATTTAATCGTGCTTCCATTCCCCTCTCCTTAAATCTGATACAAAAATAAATCCAAAGAATCTGTGATTTGACTTAACTCCTCCAAACTCCCTTGAAAAAATATTTGCCTATCTCTTAAAACAATCATTCTATCAACCACTCCTTTTACGCTATCCATATCATGCGTTACCATTACTATGCTAATTCCAAGCAAGTCTCTAAGCTCTTTGATTAATTCATCAAAATGTCTTGCACCTTTTGGATCTAAACCACTTGTTGGCTCATCTAAAAACAATATCTTTGGACTAAGGCACAATGCTCTAGCCAAACCCACTCGCTTTACCATTCCGCCACTTAACTCACTAGGATAGAGCTTTGCAACCTTAGAATCTAGCCCCACTCTTGTTAGCCAAAAATAAGCGATATTTTCACTTTCATTAGAGTTAAAATTCGAATACTCTCTTAAGGGCAAAAGCAAATTATCCAAAACATTTAAAGAACTAAACAAAGCCCCAAACTGAAAAAGGACACCAAATTTTAATTTCATCTCCAAAGTTTCTTGAAAATCTAAACGCCAAATATCTTTACCCAAGATTCTAACTTCGCCCTCTAAAGGCTTTTTTAAAAAAATCATTGTATTTAAAAGCGTGCTTTTCCCACTTCCACTTCCCCCAAGAATCGCAAAAATATCACCCTTATGCACCTCAAAACTAATCTGATTGTGGATAATATTTCCCCCATAACCTGTAATGAGATTTTTTACTTCTATAATATTTTGGATATTTTGCATTTACCAACCCATTTCTGTAAAAATCACCGAACAAATTGCATCAAATGCGATAACAAAAAAAATCGATTCTACGACACTTTTAGTTGTATGCACGCCAATGCTTCTAGTATCTTTTGCCACGCTAAATCCATGAAAACAGCCAATAAAAGAAATAATCAGCCCAAAAAATGGTGCTTTTGCTATTCCCACCCAAAAATGCCTCATATCTACCATTTGCAAAAATCTCTCCAAAAACTGCTCTGTACTTATATCTAATTGAATTTGACACACAAACATAGAGCCTACAAGCCCAAATAAATCGGCAATAAAAACAACAAGAGGCAAAACACAACAAAGCGCCAACATTCTAGGCACAACCAAAAATGTCATCGGATTAAACCCCATAACACGCATTGCATCAATCTCTTGAGTAGCACGCATCATTCCAATCTCCGCACTAAAGGCTGATGCACTTCTCCCTGCAATAATAATTGCAGTAATAATCGGCGCCATTTCACGCAAAGTTAGCATAGAACTCATCTCTACAATCAAAATACTTGCCCCAAATTGCCTAAGCTGGATTGAACCCTGATAGGCAATGACAATCCCAATCAAAAAGCACGCCAAAGCCACAATGCCAACGGCTTTAATAAGGGATTCTTGAATAAAATAAAAAGTGGCTTTTAATCGAATGCTTTTGAAATTAATAAAGCTCGCCAAAAAGGTATAAAGAATCTCCCCCAAAAACCCCAAGGACAAAATCAAAGTTTTAATGTTATTTTTAATAATTATAAAACTATCTGAATGGATTTTAATAATATTTTGCGTTAGATTCGTGCTAGATGGAATTTCTTTGGTGCTAAGTATTTTGAAAATTTTTTGGCTTTTAGGATTTTGTTGCAATTGATTTTCAAGGATTCTTTGTTGGCTTTCTAATTCCGTTACAAACTCCAACAAAACCCCACCACCACAAAAATCCAAATCAAAATGTTCTCCCAATACAATATTAATCTTAACATTTGTTAATTTAATGGCTTGTAGCTGGGACAAAATGGATTTTGAGATTCTATAATCCCAAATTCCATCAAGCCTAAGAGTGGCGTTTTCCTTTTTTGTCAATACAAGTGAAGCGTTCATTTTATTCTTCAAAAATAAATGGGACTCCCTTGATTACACCGGTTTGAAAAATTTTATCTGTATTTTTGGTAATTTGTGAATAATCTGTTTTTAACTGCCCTGCATCAAGAGTAATATCTCTATAATATTTTTCAAGAACTTTAATTTTCCCCTTCGTATCCCCTGCATCAAGTTTGGCAACTTCATTCATGATTAATTGTGCTTTAATAAACGCTTCTTTTTGGTGAATGGGCGCAAAAATAAGCTTGAGATTCGCCTCTTTTAGCTCTGCATCAACATTCTTTAAATGCTCTCTACAATAAGGACAATCCGGATCTGTTACCACTATTTTGGTAGGAAGATTCTTGCCATCTCCCTTTAGATAGACAAAATCGCTCTCCAAAAACCCATCAAAAAGCTGACTTAAAACCTTAGAATCTTTTTGCTCTTTTTCTTTTTGTGCCTTCTCCAAGGCATCTCTCATCATTTGCGTATCTACATTGCTTAATTTTAAAACATTACTAAGCCCGATAAAATACTCTCCATCTTTACTCACAATTACAGGAAAAATATCTCCCCCTTGTGTTTTTCCAATCACAAAAAACATCGAAGGAAAGCTAACCAACTCTTTTTTGAACTCTACTTCTACCTCAACATCTGCGATATTTTTAATACTTTTTTTAAAATTATCTTCCAAACCTGCATTGACAAAAGTCAAGCTACAAGCCAAAATAGCGATTATTTTTTTCATTACAATCCTTAGAATATAAATTTACCTTAGAAATGAAATATTTTATAATATTCTTGATAAAAAACCAAATAATTTCTTTATCATTTACTGCTTAATATGCATAGGCAATTCCCAAAGAGGCAAAAATATCCCCAATGCCAACCACAAAACAAGCACCCCCAATACAAGTATCATTGCTGGCTCCATCATAGAAAGCAAATTTTCACTTTTGTTTTGCAATTCCTCTTGATGAAGAGACAAAATCACCTCCAAAGCTTCCAAAAATCCCTCTTGATCTTTGGCTCCATGCAAAAGCTGCAAACTCAAAGAATCCCAAACTCCACTCCCCTCAAAACTATCGGCTATCAACATTCCTCTTGCAATGCCTGTATAAATCCCTTGTAATTTTTGATTCAAATAAACATTTGTCACAGATTTAATAGCAATCTCCAAGACTTCTTTTAATTCCAAATTATTCTTATAAAGCCAATAAAATCCTAATAAAAATTGCGAAGTTTGATAAAAATAAAACACTTTCCCCAAAAAAGGTATTTGCAGCAAGAAAAAAGAAAATTTTGTTTTAAAAGCCAAACTTTTATTATACAAATTAATGCACAAAACCAAAAATACCACCACAGCCACCAAAATAAAAAATCCATAATCCAACACCACACTTCGCATAAAAAGCAAACTTTTACTCGCCAAAGGCAAATTAGTATTAAACCCCAAAAACAAACTTTCAAATTGCGGCAAAACAAAAAGAGTAATCCCCAAAAACACCGCCACCATTACCAAAGAAACAAAAAGAGGATACAGCAATATTTTTTTAAGAATCTTATGATTTTTTTGCGTATTTTTAAGCTCCATGATGATAAATTCTACCACCTCAATTAACCTGCCACTTTTTTGCCCCACACTAATCATTGCACAAATAAAGTCAGAAAAACCCGCTTCTTTAAAGCACGATGAAAGCTCTTTGCCCTTATAAAGTGCTTGACAAGTTTTTGAAAACTGCTTTTGGAGTGTTTTATTTTTGGTATGCCGCTGGATACTCTCTAGATTCTCCCTCAATGCCAAATTTGCCTTTAAGCCCATTTTAAACTGATAAAACGCACTCAAAACCTCACTAATTTTTGGTTTTTGAAAAATCATTATTTTTTCCAACCAATCCTCTTTGGGCTCAATACTCAAAACAAATATTTTTTGATTACGCAAATTGATTTCAAGCTCTTTTTGGCTTTTAGCGTTAAATTTCTGATGATAAATTTTCCCTTGTTTTTTAAACTTTACCCAAAAAGTCGCCATTATTTTACTACCCTATACACCTCTTTTAAATCTGTAATTCCGCATTCTGCTTTATTGAAAGCCTTTTTTATCAAAGTGAAATTTGGATTTGCCTGCTCTAGCCTTGAGAGCATTTGTGTTTTTTCTATTTTTTTGAAAATAAAATCCTCCAAATCCTGATTCATCACTAGAATCTCCGCAATAGCTTCCCTTGTATTATAGCCTGTATAATTACATGCTTCACAGCCCCTAGACACATAACCTTCATTTTGCTTTTCTCTGCAATAAATGCATAGTTTTCTCAATAACCTTTGGGCGATGATTCCACTCAATGATTGTGCGATAAAATAAGGCTCAAGCCCCATATCCAAAAGCCTCACAATGGTATCTAGCGAATCATTTGTATGCAATGTAGCAAATACCAAATGCCCTGTAAATGCTGCTTGAATAGCAATTTGCAATGTTTCTTTATCCCTCACTTCACCTAGAATAATCACATCTGGATCTTGCCTCAAAACATTCCTCAAAG
The DNA here is from genome assembly GCF_900638355.1 of Helicobacter pullorum. Taxonomy (GTDB): domain Bacteria; phylum Campylobacterota; class Campylobacteria; order Campylobacterales; family Helicobacteraceae; genus Helicobacter_D; species Helicobacter_D pullorum. Next base: position 1,713,162 of record NZ_LR134509.1, read on the forward strand.
CCCCAGCAAAGCTAATTTTATCACTCATTGCCACTTGGGAAATATGCTTCAAACGATATTCCACCGGATCTTCTAGTGTGATAATTTTTAGATTTCTCTCTTTTAAGATATTTAAAATACCATACATTGTGGTGCTTTTTCCGCTACCTGTTGGACCTGTGATAAACACCAAACCATAGGGCAAATTAAATAGCTCAACAATGCTCTCTAGCTCACTAGATGAGAACCCCAAATGCTCCAAAGGAATAAGAGTTTTTTGCTTATCTAAGATTCTAAGCACGATAGATTCTCCTTCTATTAGGGGAAGTGTAGAAACACGAAAATCAAAGATTCTTTGCTCTCCTCCTCTTATTTCCAACCCCAAAGAAAATCTCCCATCTTGTGGGATTTTCGTCTCTGTAATGTTTAGATGAGATAAAAGCTTAATACAAGAGCTAAGCGGATTTAAAAGCCAATCTTCCAAACACAAATATTCCACCAAAACCCCATCTATGCGGAAGCGGATTCTCAAACTTTCAAAATCCTTTTCAAAATGCACATCACTTGCCCTTTTATACACAGCTTCTTGCAAAACAAGCTTCACTAGCTCCAAAATACTTGAATGCTCTCCCTTAGAATCTTTAGTTATCTCATAGGGAATTTGCTCCAAAATCTCCTTAAGCCTCTCTTGCCCTTTAAGCCACAAAATCGCCTCTTTGAAATCTTCTTTTGCTATCAATCCAAACTCTATCAAAAAATCCCTAAACAACATTCTTAATGTATCTTGATGGGTTTTATCCAAGGGATTCTTCAAGGCTATGGCAAGCTTATTTTTCTTGTTTTCAACCACAATTGCCCCAAAATGCAACATTTGCTCCACGCTCAACAAAAATGCGGTTTCTTTGTGAATATCTCTTAATTTAAACAAAGGCACTTTGAGTTTATTTGCCGCTTCTTCAAAAAACTCTTTTTGTTCTGCAAGGCTAATAGAATCCAGCTTGAACTCTCCATTAAAATAATCATAGATTTGCTTCAAATCTTATCTCCTTGCATTTTTTCTAGCAAATTAAATAAATTTTCATCATATTGTGTTTGCAAAAATTTCTCTAAAATGCTAATGGCTTCTTGCTTCTTGCCTTCTAAATACAAGCTTTTTGTAAAAATCTCCCAACTCTCCGGATTCTTAGGATTCTCATAATTAGCCCTCAAAGCTAAATTTTTAGCCGCTCTGTAATCTGAATTAGCAAAATATTCTCTTGCTTCTTTTAATGAATCTTTATTCTCTTCTTTAAGATGACTTCTAAGCACTATTTTTTTATTTTCAAAAGCTAATTTTTCTTGAATTTTAGGATTAGGAATCGGATTAGAAGATAAATAATCCATTGCCACCCAGCCCCTTGATATTTGCAAAAACCCATTTTGCATGCCCCCATACTCACAAATTTTAGTATTCTTTTGCAAAACACCCCAAATAGCAGATTCTAAGCTAGGCTTTTCTCGGATATTAAGCGTCTTAGCACTCACATACCAACAAGCCTTAGGGGGAGTTCCTTTTGTTTTTGGCGTCCCCAAAAATCCAACCCCAATCAACAATCCCCCAACAACAATAAACAACATTGCAATCCTCAACATTTATTCTCCTTGCATTAGCTGATAGCCCAAAGATTTCAAACTAAGATTTTCTTGTATCTCTTGAGAAATGATTTTTGGCTCAATAATAAAAACAATCTCCTCTGTTCTTTCTATATCTTGCGAATAAGAAAAAAGAGGCTTAATAAGCGGAATACTTCCCAAAACCGGAATCTTATTTTCTATTGAAGAAATATTTTTAGAAATCAAGCCACCCAAAACAATTTTTTGATTGTTTTTTACACTCACAATTGAAGAAAGTTGATTAGTGGTTAAGTTTGGGGGGGATTCAAAAGCAGTGGCTGGAATCTCTGTGCGATTCTCTTTGGTTTTGGTGATTGAAGGATTGATTTTTAGCATAATTTCATCGCCAAAAATTACCGGAGTAATATCCAACAAAACTCCCGCAAAAATACTTGGATATTCATTATCTGTATTAGTTAGCGTAGTTTGTGCGTTTGTATTTTGATAAATCGAGCTTTTTTGATAACGCAAAATATCTCCCACACTAATCATTGCAGGTTGATTATTGAGCGTCAGCACTTTGGGATTTGAGATTGATTCAACCTTGCCATAAGTTTTTAAAAACTCTATAATACGATTAAGACTTAGTCCTTGTGAAAAAATATTAATCCCGTATTGCAAGGCATTTGAGCCATTTTGACCGACAATATTTATCCCGCTCACATTACCAACCTCTCCACCTCCTCCAAAACTCGCCCCTTCGCTAAAAGCAGGAATCATAATATTTTGTATATTGTATAATCCATCCCAATTAATCCCCGTAGTATCAGAGTGCGTGTGCGTAATACTTAGGATATGCACATCAATAAGCACTTGCTGCTGAAGTCTTTGATGAAGTTTTTGGATATAAGCTTCCACCCTCTCCAAACCCTCCTTATCCCCTCTAACACTAACCAAGCCTGCCCCCTTATTAATCACCACATAAGATTCTTGAGAATCTTCTTGCACTCCTAATATTCCCAAAATTTCAAGCTTAATTGTCTCCCAAAAATTAAACCCATCTTCACTTGTAATATTAATCCCTGATTTGCTCGGTGTCTGTGAGGAATTTTCGCTCCCCACATAAGCATAATTTGGAAATCTTGAAAAATTATCCTCATTATTAATAGATACAGAAGTATTGCTACTACCTTGTCGATTAGTGCTAACATAATTGATTTTAAAAACTTTTGTGTCTTTTGTTTTGAGTGTCAAAATATGATTTGCATAAGAATAATGCAAGTTGGCTTGGCTAAAAAGCAAATCAAAAACAAACTCCAAATCTTTTTGTTTAAAATTGACCATAGTTAAGTTTTTATCCAAATGTTCTTTTACCTCATCATCTCCATAAACAACGCTAAAAGAGCAAGTGTTGGCAAACTCGCTTAACACCTCATAAATCTTAACTTCAAAATCCTGCAAAGTCAAATCAAAAACACGATTTTCACAAGCAAAAGAAACACTTACACACAAAATCCACCCATATATTATTCGCATAAAAATTCTCAAAAAAATCTCCTAGTTTTTTCCAAACAAATCGTTTTAATTTCTTGGTTTTCATTTTCTAAAATTACACATTTCTCTTGGATTTGCATTACTTTAAATCCCTCTATTTCATCTCCCAAAATCAACCATTTTCCATTAATTTTTGCCCTATCTTGCATCACTCCAAAAAGTCTCATTTCACTCTCTTCATAGAAAAAAGGATCATATCCAAACACAAACCCCGCCAAAATCAACAAACCTCCAATCTTTTTCATTGCAAAATCCCATAAAGTGCCTCAAGATTCATAAAAAACTCCAAATTCTTCTTTTTGGGATAAATTGAAGCACCCTTAATCTCCAGCATTTGCAAATTTTCTAATTCTTCCAAAAACAAAAAGGCTTCTTTGAAACTTCCCTCTCCATGCAACAAAAACTCCTCGCCTTCTTGCTGGATTACAAAAGTGTTCAAAAAATACTTTTTCCCTAAATGGTTTAGTGCCAAAAAGTGATTAAAATTGCCTTGCAATCTCTCTTTTTGCTTTTCTTGTAGCACGATAGAATCTTCTAATTTTTGAATTTCGCTCTTTAGCTCTTTATCTCCATAAACTTTTGGGATAGGGAGTTGCTCTTGCAAAGATAAAAGCTGTCGTTCTAAATCCAATTTAGTTTGCTTTATAGTCAAAAAATAATTCCAAGCCCTATCATAAATTAGCACAAATGTTAAGGCAAAAAAACACAAAAAAGCAAGCACAAAAATCAAAATCATCTCTCTTTTGCTTTTGGTTTCCAAAAAAGATTCAATTTTCTTTAGAATTTCTTTCACACCGCAATCCTTACAAAATAAAAAGAATCGATTGCTTGAATAACCTCTAATTTCCCCAATTTTTCTTGCTCTAAGATTCTCAAAAATTCCGCACTCCCCTCACCAACTAGCAAAAATTCAAAAATATTTTTATTTGCGTGAAAATAGGCGATTTTTACATCTTGAATCTGCAAATACGAACTAATCTGCTCAAAAAACGATGATATTCTAGGACTAGTGGGCAAAAATCGCTGCAAGAATGCTTCATTTTGTGCAAAAACTTCTTGTAGTTTTTGATGCTTCTGCTCCAAAGCCAAAATTTCTTTTTGAAGGGCAGAATAGTTTTGCACTTGCAATTGTTGAGTGTCTTTTTGTTTTTTGATTTGTTCTTGTAGATTCCTGCAATTTTCGCCCTCCCACAAAGCCCAAGCAAACAGCAACAAAGGATAAAATACTCCGCAAATTCCTCCAACTGCCATAAACGACAAAAGCTTGCCTACTCTTTGTTTTCTAAGAGGAATCTCCTTTTGTATGGGATTAAAATTAAATTGTTCCTCCAAAGTCAAACTTTCCCAGCTTTGCTCTAAAATCTCTATTTTAGAAGAATATTTTTGAAATTCTTTCTCATTGCTCTTATCAAGAGACCAAAAATAAAAAGCCGCATTAGGGTAATTTTGGCTAAATTCCATCATTCTAGCCATTGCATCTTCCAAAGCATTAAACTGCTGCAAATAAATCATCTTATCTTTAAAATAACCAACAAGCATAAATTCCGTACCACAAAATGTATTTTCTACAATAAAAAATTGATACTCTTTGTTGGCATTTAACATTTGCGAAGTAAAAAATACAGGGTGGGTTAAAAAATCTTCAAAATCTTGAGTGTAGCCTTGCAATACTTCTTTGTTTAGCAACAAACAATAAAAATTATTTTGGATTTCAAAATATCTTAAAAAATATTCACAATCCATTTTAAGATTGAGAATCTTGCAAATTTTCTCTTCTAAAAAATCCTCCAAATTCTCCCTATCACATTCTTTGGCAGGTAAAAAATAAAAAACCATCTCTTTCCCAGAAAAAAATCTAATCACCCCTCCCCTTTCATTGATTTTATTCCAAATTTTTATAATAATACTACTTAAAAAAGTTTAAAATTATTTAACTATTTTAAAATATCAGAGGACATTATGCCCACAAAAAAAGCCTTTAGCCTAATAGAAATTATCATTTTTATTGCTGTTTTAAGCATTCTTATGACTACGCTTCTACAAAGTATTGCATTAAATTTATCCGCGGATAATCTTCAATCCCAAGAATTGATATTACAAAAAGTTACTATTTGCAACAAAATCAACTCTCAATGTGTCTATTTTTCAAATATTCAAGAAATTTTATATCCTTATGAAATTAATGCTACAAAATGAAACAAGCTTTTAGTCTAATAGAAATCACAATTGTGCTTGGAATATTAGGAATTATCGGAGTAATTAGCGGTTTTTCTTTGCTTAAAATCTACCAACATCACACCCCTATACAAAAAAATATAAAACACCAACTGCAAACCCAAAATGCCCTTTTGCAAGTCAAAAAGATTCTACAAAACTCTATACAACCAAGCCTAATGCTTGACACTCAAGAATCCCTTAGTAGCTCTCCATTAAACCTCAAAAACAAAACATTGATTTTTTATCCCAAAATCCGAGAAAAAATCTCTATTGGAAGCTACTCAATACCTTGTTTGCATGGATTTTTTGACCCTAAAACACTCCAAATTAACGCCCATCTTTCTTTAGAGTTTTTAACCATTCACAGAGATTCTACTGCCTCATTAAACCAAAAATGCACTTCCTATACCCATTCTCTTGAAGCACTTTTTATGTTACAAAATTTCACATCCCCAAAAGATTTCTACTCCCAAGAATACAAAGCCAAAATTCTACATCTAAATGCCACCTCTATGCAAAGCACTATCCCTATCTTTTTGCAAACACATAAAAATACCAACCTTTCTTTATTGCCCAAAATATATTTTCTCTCTCAACCCTCTATGCTTCATTTTAATGATTCTCTTTCTTTGGTAACAAAAGACAAAACCTATCTCTTAGTCAAAAATCTTGATTCCTTTTATCTTTCTCAAAATGATTTAGGCATTATCCTAAAACTCTGCACAAATCACCAAAACCAAAAAATCTGCATAGAAGATTTCATCGCAAAAGAAACCTTATGAGAGCTTTTGTGTTATTGCCTTTGATACTTTTTGTTATCCTTGGTGCAATGGTTTTATGGATTTCCCTAAAGCAAGAATCCCTCACTCAAGAAATCTCCACCCAACACACTCACACCAAATGGCTTTCTTTGTATATGGTTTCTTTTAAAGAAGCATTAAAAGATGAGATTGCCAGCAAAAACTTAGAATCTCAAGGCTTTCAAACCTTTTCTATGACCATAGATAACCACTTTCATTATACTGCCATTATCAAAAAATTCGATTCTAGCTTGACAAAAAATAATCTTTATTTTGTTGATATTTTTGGAATCTATCAAGATGATTTTCAAACCTTTTCTCTACAAAAAGATTTTATTTTAGTTTTAGATGATTTTTAATAAAGTTATTTGCTTTAAATTAACTTTGATAAGGTGTTTTTATGAAATGGACGAAATTTGACACGCGTTGGATGCTTTCACTTTTTGGAACAGCAGTTGGAGCAGGGATTTTGTTTTTGCCCATTAGAGCAGGGACGGGGGGATTTTGGCCTGTTGTTGTAATGACAATTTTAATTTTCCCTATGGTGTGGCTTTCTCACAGAGCCTTAAGCCGCTTTGTCAATGAATCCCAAAGCGTTGAACACGACATTACTCACGCAGCTGAAGAGTATTGGGGTAGAAATACAAGCTTTTTTATTACCATTTTGTATTTCTTTGCAATCTATCCAATCTGCCTAGCTTATGGTGTTGGCATTACTAACACTTTTGCAAGCTTTTTTATCAACCAACTGCAACTAACTAGCCTTTATGATTCACAAACTATGCAGCTTTATCCAAGTGTTAGAGCGATTTTGGCTTTTGTTTTGGTAAGTGCGATGATGTCTATTATGCTTCTCAAAGAAGAAACTATTACCAAAGCCTGTAACATTTTAGTTTATCCACTTTGCTTAGTGCTTTTTGCTTTTTCTTTTTATCTCATTCCACATTGGAAGCTAGAAATTATCCAAACTGCACCGAGTGCAAAAGATTTCATTGAAGTTGTTTGGCTAACTTTGCCTGTGCTTGTTTTTTCTTTTAATCACTCTCCAGCAATTTCTACTTTTACTTTGAGTGTGCGTAGAGAATATGGGGAAGCCTCTAGTCAAAAGGCAAATCAAATTCTTTTTAGAACCGCTGTTATGCTTCTAATTTTTGTTATGTTTTTTGTTTTTTCTTGTATTTTATGCCTAGATTCTACGGATTTCCAAGCAGCTAGAGAGGCTAATATACCTATTCTTTCTTATTTTGCCAACAAACTAAATGTCCCATTTATCGCTTATGGTGCGCCACTGGTTGCTTTTTTGGCTATTGTTACTTCTTTCTTTGGGCATTATTTTGGTGCTTATGAGGGCTTAAATGGAATTTTACGCAAAGCCATTAAAATGTCTGGCAACGAAAACCCAAATATCAAAGGCATTAAAATCTTTAGCACAATCTTTATGTATGTTACAATCATTGTTGTAGCCTATTTAAATCCTAGCATTTTGGGCTTTATTGAAGATTTAGGCGGTCCTATTATTGCAATGATTTTGTTTATTATGCCAATGATAGCTATTTGGGGAGTGAGTAAGCTCAAAAAATACAAAAATCCCGCATTAGATATTTTTGTCATTATCACAGGGATTCTTACAATCACAAGCGTAGTTTATAAACTCTTATAATTATGAGCAATCTTAGTATTTTCAAAATCGGTGTTGGACCTTCATCCTCTCACACTCTAGGTCCAATCATCGCTGCTAACACTTTTTGTAAGCTATTAGAAAACAAGAATCTACTTGAAAAAACACACCAAATAAACTGCACACTCTTTGGTTCTTTAAGCCTTACAGGCAAAGGGCATTTAAGCGACAAGGCTTTGCTTTGGGGGTTAAGCGGTATAACCCCCAAAGAAATCACTGCTTCTGTGCAAGAAAAAATACTCAAAGGCGTTTTTGAAAATAAAACCCTAAATCTCTTTGGCAAAAAAGAAATTTCTTTTGTCTATGAAAAAAACATTCATTTTTGCAATGATTTCTTACCACTTCATGAAAATGCGATGGAATTTTGTGCTTATGGAGATGACAAAAAACTCTTGCTCCAAGAGAGATATTATTCCATAGGTGGTGGATTTATAAAAGATCAAATGCAAATGCAACAAGATAATGCCACACAAGCCACAAACCAACCACTGCAAATCAATAATGCAAAAGAACTCATACAAGCCGCCAAAAAACACAAAAAAAATCTCTCGGGAATCTCTTTGCTTTATGAAAAGCAGTTTCACTCTCTAAAAGAAATTAAATCCTATTGTTTGGAAATTTGGGAAGTTATGCAAGATTCTTACCACCAAGGTTGTCACCCAAAAAATCTTACCCTCCCAGGACCCCTTAACCTCCACAGGCGCGCAAAAGGACTTTATGAAAGAATCCACCCCACCACAGACCCATTTGGAATCTTAGATTATATTAGTCTTTATGCTATTGCCATTGCAGAAGAAAATGCAGGGGGAGGCAAGGTAGTAACAGCACCGACAAATGGGGCTTGTGCAGTAATTCCTAGCGTAATGCTTTATCTAAAAAATCATAGTGTTGGCTTCAATGATTCTTTGGCAATAGATTTTTTGCTTGCTGCAATGATGATAGGCTCTCTTTATAAAAAAAATGCAAGCATTAGCGGAGCTGAAGCAGGTTGTCAAGCCGAAATTGGCTCGGCTAGCTCTATGGCAGCAGCTGCTATGGTAACCATACTTGGAGGCAATATAGAACAAGCTTGCAATGCCGCAGAAATTGCTATGGAACACCACTTAGGACTAACTTGCGATCCTGCTTTTGGATTAGTGCAAATTCCTTGTATAGAGCGAAATGCTTTTGGAGCCATTAAGGCAATTAGTGCTGCTAGAATGGCAATGACCCGCAAAAGTCGCCCGGTAGTTAGCCTTGATAATGTTATTGCAACCATGTATCAAACAGGTAAAGATATGAATGCAAAATACAGAGAAACCGCTCTTGGTGGGCTTGCAAAAACACTAAGCAAAAGTGTGTGCTAAGGAAACAAATGCAAATTTTCATTTGTGGAAGTCATACCGATGTTGGAAAAACCTCAGTAAGTGCAGCATTGTGCTATGCTTATGGATTTGAATATTTCAAGCTTATTCAAGCAGGAATCCCAACAGATAGCCAAAAGATTCAAGAACTTAGCCCAAAAACCAAAATCCATCCTCAAGGAATTTTGCTCAAAACTCCAGCAAGCCCACATATTGGTATGCAAAGAGAAAATATCAAATACAATGGCTTAGAAATCCCTTTGCCTCACTCTAATCATCTTTTAATAGAAAGTGCAGGCGGGCTTTTTACCCCTTTGGATTCTAAAATGTGTATGATTGATTATTTGGAAAAATATCGTTTGCCTACATTTTTGGTAGGTAGCTACTATCTTGGTGGAATCAATCACATTTTGCTAAGTATTGAGGCACTCAAACAAAGAAATATAGAAATTTTAGGGCTCATTATATCCAAAGAACAAAATCCGCAAATGGACGATTTTATCCAAAACTACACCCAAATCAAAATAGCCCATTTCCATACTTATACGAAGGATTTTCAAATTCAAGCCCAAAACTTAAAACAAGAATTAGAAGAAAATCAAATTTTAATTTCAAAATAACATTCCTCATAAATTTACAAGCAATATTTTAAGAGATAAAACGCTAAAATAGCAAAAAAATTATTTAAGGTTATAACAATGAAGCTTAGACTCCCACATGCACCTTATATCGGTAACAAAATAGCACTTGATCTATCAAACTGCGGATTTGTCAATGTCTTACACGGAATTGAGCCTATTAGCAAAATTGCACAAAAATTTATTGAAGAAGATATCAAAGAAGAAATGCGAATTGAAGAAAAAGCAAGAGAAATTTTAGAAGAAAATTTAGATGAAATCGAATTTATGCAAGCTGATGAACACCAACTTTTTTGGAAAATCAAACATAAACTTGCCGAGAATCAAAACTTTATTTTAAATTGGGAAGATCGTTATAATAATCTTGCACATAAAATCCTAGATGAACTCTATGATGAAGATTTGATTGAATTTTCAACTTCTGAAACACGCGTCAAGAATATTATATTCAAAGCCATTGATAGCTATACAAAAATTTATAATGAAATTGAAGAAATTGTGAATGAAAAAATTAGCAATTACAAACGCAAAATTATTTTTGGCTCTGAAGAATACGACTTGATTTTTGATAGACTTTATCAAGAAGAGCTAAAAAAGAAAGGATTCTTATAATGGAGACTTTAGAAAATGCTTGGATTTATTTAGAAAATGGAATGTTTTTTGAAGCTAAAAGTTTTGGAGCAAGCAAAACATCTGTTGGCGAACTTGTTTTTAATACTTCAATGACAGGCTATCAAGAAATCACGACAGACCCTAGCTATGCAGGGCAATTTATCTGTTTTACAATGCCAGAAATTGGGATTGTAGGGACAAACCCACAAGATATGGAAAGCAAAGGCGTTTTTGCAAAGGGCATTTTATGCCACCATTATAATTCTTTTTATTCTAATTTTAGAGCCGATGAAAGCTTAAGCAGTTTTCTCAAAAAGCACGATGTAATGGGGCTTTGTGAAATAGATACAAGAGGCATCACACAAACCCTAAGAAAACAAGGGGCAATGATGATGGTTGCCTCCACAGAAATTTCTGACAAAGAAGAGCTAAAAAAGATTTTAGAATCTTCCCCTAGAATCGAAGAAATCAATTATATCCAAGAAGTAAGCACCAAAGAATCCTATCCACACAATGAAGGAAGATTTGACTTCTCTACAATGGACTTTTCACGCCCCAAAACCAACCAAACAATCCTAGCCATTGACTTTGGTATCAAAAAAAGCATCTTAAGAGAGCTAGTTAATGCCGGTTTTAATGTAAAAGTAATTCCACATAATTTTGACGCTAAAGCCTTGATTGCACAATACCAAAACAAAGAGTTTGATGGAATCTTTTTGTCCAATGGTCCCGGAGATCCCCAAGTTTTGACAAAAGAAATCGCAGAAATCAAAAAACTCATTGAAGCAAAAATACCACTTTTTGCAATCTGCCTAGGACATCAATTGTTATCCCTAGCGCAAGGTTATCCGACCTACAAACTCAAATTTGGACACCATGGTGGCAATCACCCTGTAAAAAACCTATTCACCCAACAAATTGAAATCACCGCTCAAAATCACAACTATTCAATTCCAGAATCCATTCAAGAAATTGCAGAAGTTACCCATAGGAATCTTTTTGATGGAACTATCGAGGGAGTGAGATACAAAAATGCCCTTATTTGCTCACTTCAACATCACCCAGAAGCTGGACCCGGTCCGCTAGAATCCACCGCACTTTTCAAGGAATTTGCACAACTTTTGCAAACTTCAAAAGCCTAGGGGGCTTTTTGAAAAATCCTCTCCAAACAATTTTGCAAGAACTCAAAGATTCTTCAAATTTTCGCACACTTTTTGCCCAAAAACACCAAGATTTAGAAATCCAAAAAAATGGAAAATGGCTTTTTAATCTTGCTAGTAATGATTATTTAAATCTTGCTAGCAACCAAGAATTTATTCATGGATTTTTAGATTCTGAACTTTTCAAAAAAAATTGCTTTTTTAGTAGCTCTTCCTCGCGAAGTTTAAGCGGAAATTTTGAAATTTATGAGGCTTTTGAAAGCCATTTGGAATCCCTTTATCACAAAAAAGCTCTACTTTTCAATAGCGGTTATCACGCAAATGTTGGGATTTTGAATGCTCTCTCTAGGCTTAAGAATGTCTTATTTTTGGCTGATAGAAGTATTCATGCAAGCCATATTGATGGACTAAAATCCTTTAGCAAAATATCTTTAAAACGCTTTTTGCATAATGATATGCAAGATTTAGAGAAAATTTTAGAAAAAAATGCCAACAATTTTGAATTGATTTTTATTTTAAGTGAAGGGCTTTTTAGCATGGAGGGAGATTTTGCGAAAATAGAATCTCTCATTGCCCTAAAAAATCGCTTTGAAAATGTTTATCTTTATATCGATGAAGCCCATAGTATAGGCAGTTTTGGGGAAAATGGTTTAGGAATTTGCTATCCCTATTTGAAGGACATTGATTTTATTATTCTCACCTTTGGCAAGGCTCTAGCCTCTATGGGTGCTTGTGTGCTATGCAATCAAGATTTCAAAGATTATTTTATCAACTTCGCAAGAAGTCTTATTTATTCCACTGCATTACCGCCTGTTAATATAGCTATGAGCTATTTTGCTTTTTTGCATTTGCCAAAACTTCATCAAGAAAGAAAAAACCTTGCCAAACTTAGTTTTGACTTCAAAAGCTCTTTACAAGAAGCTACAAACTATGAAATTATGGGGGATTACAATATCTTAAGCCTTGTCCTAAAAGAAAATCAAAAAGCGGTATTTTTCCAAAAAGAATTAGAAAAAAGAGGGTTTTTTGCCCCCGCCATAAAACCGCCAACAATTCCAAATAATCGTGCTTGTTTGAGGTTTTCACTCACACAAAAAATGCCCTTTAGCAAACTCCAATCACTCCATCACATTTTAAAAGAAATTGATAATGAATATATATCAAGAACTTAATAATAATAAAAATATTTTATTAATTTTTGGAGGTTTTGCTTCTCATCCTACGCATTTCAAAAACTTTATCCCCAAAAATTATGACTGGATTTTGGTTTTTAACTACCAACATTTGAAATTTGAAATATTAAACAATCTCCTCTCATCCCTCCAAGATAAAATATTTCATCTTTTTGCTTTTTCTATGGGAGTTTGGGCGGCAAATTTATTTTTAAATTCTACACAATGCCCTTTAAAATTCGCTTCAAAAACTGCTATAAATGGCACAGAATATGGGATTGATGAAACCTATGGAATCCACCCAAAGCTTTTTGCTCTAACCCAAAAAAGATTCAATTTAGAATCCTTTAAAAACAATCTTTTTGGAGAACACCTACCCAAAACGCAAAATTTTACCTTTTTAGAAGAATCTTTGCTAAAAAAAGAATTACAATTTTTCTTAGATCATAGGAAAATCATCGAAAATCAATTCCCGTGGGATAGGGTTATTATTTCTCTCAAAGATGAGGTATTTTTCACAGAGATTCAAGAAAACTTTTGGCACTACAAAGGCTATCAAAACCAGATTTCTAAAATTCAAGCTCCGCATTTTGTCTTTTTTGATTGGGAATTTTATGCTAAAATCTAAGCTCCAAAAAACCTTTTTAAAAGCCCAAAATACTTATACTTCAGCCGCTATAATTCAAGAAAAAATGCAAAATACTCTGCTTGAAATTTTAATGAAACACAAACAAAAAATCCATTTTCAAAATATTTTAGAACTTGGTTGTGGCAATGGTAGCTTCTCAAAAAAAATTTGCAATCTTTTGACATTTGAACATTTTTTGGCATTAGACATCGTAGATTTTTCCAAAGAATTTGTGGGAGAAAAAATTCAATTTTTGCAATTTGATATGGAAAATATAAAAATGATAAAAAATTTTTATCAAAATTTACCATTTGATTTTATCGCCTCTAATGCCGCATTGCAATGGTGCAATCAAAACATTCTTCTTCCCAAACTCTCTTCACTTGCTTGCAAAAATGCGTATTTACTCTTAGGTATTTTTGGCACAAAGAATCTCTTTGAAATCAAAAAGTTTCTAGGCGTTGGCTTAGAATATTTGGATATCCATCAATATTATGATATTTTGAAAAAAGATTGGGATATTTTAGAATGCTTTAGCACTTTAGAAACTCTACATTTTCACACACCAATTGAAGTATTTAGACATCTAAAAAACACGGGTGTAAATGTTTATGGAGATTCTTTTATTCTTACAAAAAAGCGACTTTTAGCCTATCAAGAATATTTCAACAATCAACTAACTTATGAGTCTATTTATCTTTTAGCACAAAAAAGGTAGAATCTATCAAACAATATCAACTATAAATTTGAGGCAAAAAATGGGAAATATAATTATCCAAACCAAACAACATTTACAAAATGCAAAAAATGATTTTTTCACGCCTTTTATGCTAAAACTTGCTATTTTGCCTTTGGTGATTTCTTTGCTTTTTTGGGCAATTATCTTTTATTTTTTTGGTGATAATTTATTCTTAGAATTATATGATTTTATCCGCCCAGATTTAGCCATTGAAACTTCTTGGTTATCTTGGATTCAAAGCATATTAGATTTTATCATCAAAGCCACTCTTTTTATCGTGCTTTTTGTTAGTTTTTTGGTATTAAGTCTTCTTAGCAATCTTATCATTTGTTCATTTTTGACTCCATTAGTGGTAAATTTCATCCATAAGCGGCATTACCAAAATATCCAAATTGCACCTGATACTAGCTTATTTTCTTCAATCTTGTCGCTTGTATGGATTTATTTGGTATATGGATTTTTCTTGCTTATTTTAATTCCTTTTTATTTTATTCCTTTTGTGGGGACGCTTTTTGTTTTACTTCCAAACTATTGGCTATTTTCAAAAACACTCTCTCAAGATGTCGGAGAAAATATTTTCAAAAAAACAGAATTTAAAACCATAAAAAAAACCTACAAAACTTCTATAAGAGGCTTAATTTTGCCACTTTATGGATTAAGCCTTATTCCTTTTTTAAATTTTTTCATTCCCTTTTTTGCTCTTGCGGCTTTAACACATTTATTTTTTACTATCAAACAAGGAGATTAATCTATGGAAGTGCAAATTGAAAGAGCTGTTTTAAGTTCCATTTTTTTTGACCCCGAACAACTTGATAATGTAGCAGAGATTCTTAGCCCAGAGGATTTTTTATACACTCCAAATCAAAATATTTTTGCTGCTATGCTTGAATTACGAAAACTAGATATGCCCATTGATGAAGAATTTATCCTCAAAAAATCCACCAAATCTCGCCCTATCTCACAAGAAGAAATTTTAAATATTCTAGCAACTAATCCCATTAGCGACCTTAATTCTTATATCAATGAAATCAAAGAAGATTCTACCAAACGCAAATTGCATTCTTTGGCAATGAAAATCAATGAAGCAAGCAATGAAGCAGACCACCCCGTTAAAGATATAATAGACTATCTCCAAAGTGAGCTTTATAAGATTACAAATGTGCATGAAAATAGAGAATTTAAAGATTCCAAAGAAGTTACAATCTCTACTTTAAAATATATTGAAGAAATGAAACAAAAAGGAAACTCCGTTCTTATTGGCGTGGATACCGGCTTTCATTCTCTCAATGAAAAAACCACCGGTTTTGGCAAAGGTGATTTAATCATCGTAGCAGCTCGTCCAGCAATGGGAAAAACTACACTTGTTTTAAATATGGCACAAAAGGCACTTGACACAGGAAGAGGAGTGGCATTTTTTAGCCTTGAAATGCCAGCAGAACAATTGATGTTAAGAATGCTTTCTGCTAAAACTTCTATTGCCTTGCAACACTTAAGAGTAGGGAATTTGCAAGATGATGAATGGCAAAGACTAACTCACGCCGCTGATGTTATGGCAAATGCACCGCTTTTTATTGATGATAATAGTTTATTAACCATTCATCAATTTCGCACAAAAATGCGTAAAATCAAATCCAAACACCCAGAAATTGGACTTGCAGTAATTGATTATTTGCAGCTTATGAGCAGTGCTGATGGCAAAAAAGATAGACATCAAGAAGTAAGTGAAATAAGTCGCGGATTAAAAATGATTGCAAGAGAGCTTGAGATTCCTATCATTGCTTTATCGCAACTCAACCGAAGTCTTGAATCAAGAAGTGATAGACGCCCTATGCTTTCAGATTTACGAGAATCTGGCTCCATAGAACAAGATGCGGATATTATTCTTTTTGTTTATCGCGATGCGGTTTATAAACAAAAAGATGAAAAAGAAAAAGAAGAAGCCGCAAAAAAAGAAGGCAAAGAATACAAATCAAACTTCATTCCCAAAAATGAAGAAGAGGCAGAAATTATCATTGGCAAACAAAGAAATGGTCCAACAGGAGTGGTAAAACTTACTTTCCACAAACATTGCACGCGTTTTGTAGATAGCACAGATTCTAGAAACACATTAGAAATTATCTATGAATCCGCAGCACAAAACACACAAACGCAATTTACACCGCCCCCTAATGACAAAGATAATATGAATATAGAAGCTCCGATTATTTAACTTTAGGATAGAGACGCAAAAATGACTAAATTATCTACAAGCCTTAGATGACTATCCAAACGCCATTTTAAGCCTTGTTTGAAAAACTTCCTATCCTTGCAACATAGATTGTTTATTTTGTACTTATTATCCAAATTTGCAAGATTATGCGTTTTGATGAAATAAATGGCGTTTTAGGGATTATAATCAATATTTTGCAAATAATGGAACACCTTTTGCTTACTTTTTCTTAATTTTTTTATCATTTTTAGAAAAGGTAGGCAAATGACTGGTATATCTAATTCCCTTCACAATTTAAATCTCTATGCAAATGTTTTCAATCAAACAACAAATCAAACAACAAATCAAACAACAAATTTTTTAACAGCACAAGAAACAATGACTAATAAAGAGGCGTTGCAAGCTATTGTAGATTATGTATCGCCGATAGAGAAAAGAGGAATCGTGCTTGATTCGCCTAGTTATTTTGAATTTGAAAATGAATTAATACAAAAATCTAAAGAAATAAATCCGCCTACAAAATCGCAAATGCAGGAAGCAAAAGAATTTTTAAAACGCAAAATGAATAGTATTATTTCTGAAATTTATCGAAACAATAAGCAAACAATAGAAGATTCCATTGAAATAGAAAAAGCAATAGAGTTGGGAGAAGATAAGAAATTCCCTAGTGGAGGTTATGAGCTTTTGAATCTTTTGAAGGCTTATCCTTACATACCTAATAATTCTCTTGATAATGGCGGTGAAAATTTATTGGAGCAGATTAAAAGATATGTCGATACAGAATTAAATGCAATAGGAACAACATTTTTTAATGTGGCACAAGATTATATTCCCAAAGAACAATTAAAAGAAATTCAAGATAAATTAGCTATCGTGCATTCTTACTATCTCAATGGAAATTCCATAGAAATTGATAATAAAAAATTTTCTTATAATGCAACAATGGATAATTTCAATCAATTTTTTGTCACAGAAGTTACAAGTATCGAAGATTTGGTTGAAAATAATGCAGATTATTATTTGTTGCAGATTTCTTATACTGCTTCTCAAAGTATTTTTGATATACTCAATCAAAAAGAAAAACTAGAAAAGGAAAATCAAGACTTGAAAAACAAACAAGCAATAGAAGCATATAGTTATGGCAATGGATATTCTAGCACTTTAACTTCTAAAACTTCTAAAGAAATAGATAGTTTCATTAATCAAATGATCAAGGAAGCAAAAGCATAATGCAAAAAATGCTTTTATTGCGCATTTTTTTGCTTGTTTTTATAACAAACTTTGCTTTTGCTTTTAGCGTTAAATCTCTACAAGAACTCCACAATCAAAATGTTATAAGGCAGCAATGAGCATTATTGCTATTTTTGGATTGCTAGAATCTCATTTATTTTTGATAGAATCTTGGGGTTAATTCCATAGCAAATTTTAAGACAAACAAAAAAGAATCTTCATTCAATGCAACAGAATTTCACGCTTCTTAAAAAGTAAAAAGATTCTTATCTAAAATTATTCTATTCTATGAAATTCTTTGCTATACTCTAGCAAAACTTCTTACAAAAGGATTCTTATGAAAATTACCTACACACTTACCGATGAATCTCCAGCACTAGCAACTTATTCGTTTTTGCCTATTGTCAAAGCATTCTTAAAAAAAGCAAATATTGAAGTTGAAACTTCAGATATTTCACTTGCTGCTAGAATCTTGGCACAATTCCCAGAAAATGGCTACAAAGATGAACTAACCTTGCTTGGTAATTTAGTAGAAATGCCTGATGCAAACCTCATCAAAACCCCTAATATTTCTGCTTCTATACCTCAACTAAAAGCAGCGATTAAAGAATTGCAGCAAAAAGGTTTTAAAATCCCTGATTTTCCTGATGAACCGCAAAATGATGAACAAAAAACTATTAAAGAAAAATATCAAAAAGTGCTTGGCTCTGCTGTAAATCCTGTTTTGCGTCAAGGAAATTCTGATAGACGCTGCACAAAAGCCGTAAAAGAATATGCCAAAAAAAACCCTTACAAAGTAATTCCTTTTGATAAAAACTCAAAAAGTCGAGTTTCTTATATGCAAAAGGGAGATTTCTTTGATAATGAAAAAGCAATTTTAATCCAAAATCCAACCACTGCAAAAATTGAATTTATCGATAACAATGGCAAAAGTATCGTATTAAAAGAAGGATTAAAATTAGAAAAAAATGAAATTTTAGATGCGACTTTTATGAGTGTGGCGGATTTAAGTGCGTTTTATGATGAACAAATCCAAGTTTGCAAAAAAGAAAATATTTTACTTTCTTTGCATTTAAAAGCCACAATGATGAAAGTAAGCGACCCAATCATCTTTGGCTATGCCCTAAAAGCTTATTTCAAAGAACTATTCAAAGAATTTAGCGAAGAATTTACAAAACTCGGAATCAATCCAAATAATGGAATTTCTGAACTTCTTAGCAAAATAGAGCATTCTCCCAAAAAGGTAGAGATTCTAGCAAAATATAATGAAATTTTAGCCAATAATGCTCCACTTTCTATGGTAAATTCTGACAAAGGGATTACAAATCTTCATATACCTAGTGATGTAATTGTCGATGCTTCAATGCCTGCGATGCTCAAAAATGGTGCGAAGCTTTGGGATAAAGAGGGCAAAGAATGCGATACTAATGCACTAATTCCGGATAAAACTTATGCAACCATTTATGAAGCTGTGATTGAAGATTTGCACCAAAATGGCACACTTGATCCTAGAAGTTTGGGAAGTGTTTCTAATGTAGGTTTAATGGCTAAAAAAGCACAAGAATATGGCTCACATGACAAAACTTTTGTCGCTCCAGATGAAGGGGTTTTTAGAATCATTGATGAAAAAGGAAATACTCTTTTAGAACATAAAGTGCAAAAAGGTGATATTTATAGAGCAAATCAAGCAAAATATGATGCGGTGATTAATTGGATTGATTTAGGCATACAAAGAGCTGAAATTAGCGGAGATGAAGCGATTTTTTGGCTAGATTCTAAACGCCCTAGCAATAAAATTATGATAGATTTAGTGCAAACTAGACTAAAAGAAAAAGGCAAAAATATCAAGATTCTAGCTCCAAAAGAAGCTTGTTTAGAATCTCTAAAACTTATCCGTGCAGGGAAAAATTGCATTTCTATTACAGGCAATGTTTTACGCGATTATCTTACAGATTTATTCCCGATTTTAGAACTTGGAACTAGTGCAAAAATGCTTTCTGTTGTGCCTATGCTAAATGGTGGAGCGATGTTTGAAACAGGGGCTGGTGGAAGTGCGCCAAAACAAGTTGAACAACTTGTAGAAGAGAACCATTTGCGTTGGGATAGTTTGGGAGAATTCCTAGCACTACAAGCAAGTTTAGAATTTTTTGCACAAAAAATGAATAATACTCAAGCACAGATTCTAGCAAATTGCCTTGATGAAGCGATTGCACAATGGTTGGATAATAACAAAGCACCTTCAAGAAAAGTCAAAGAAGATGATAACCGCACAAGCCATTTTTATCTAGCAATGTATTTTGCCAAAGCACTAGCTATGCAAGATAAAGATACAAATTTACGAGATTTCTTTAAACCTATTGCAGAAGAATTAGAAAATAAACAAGACATTATAAGAGCAGAATACATTAGCACTCAAGGCAACAAAGTAGATTTGGGTGGTTATTATAAATTTGATGATTTTAAATGCAATGCTATTATGCGTCCAAGCACAACATTCAATGCAATTTTAGATAAAATCTCTCAATAATTTACTCAAATAAAAAAGGATTAGAATATCAATCCTTTTTTATCACACCTGATGATAAAAATACAGATTATTAAATTTTTAGCAACTCTTAGATAAAATCTAAAAACAAAAGTTTTTCACATAATATTCACAGAATGTGAATAACTAAATTTATAAATATTGAGGTTATT